>JAJZYP010000010.1 GCA_021798015.1 bacterium | reverse complement strand
GCGCGCAATATGGGTGCTATGATAGACAGAAGGCACAGGGAGCTTACCGAAGAAGATATAAATAAAATCTCCGATACTTACCATGCTTTCAGGGGCGAAGGCGGAAAATATGAAGATACCGCCGGTTTTTGCAAAGTTGCGACTCTCGAAGAAATAAAAAAGCAGGGTTATATTTTAACGCCCGGCAGATATGTCGGCACTAAAGAAACAGAAGAAGACGACGAATTATTCGAAGAAAAGATGAAACGGCTGACGGCTGAGCTTTCGAAGCAAATGGAAGAAGAAAAAAGACTGGATGAAGAAATTAGAAAACAGCTTTCTAAAATAGGGTTTAATTCAGAATAAGAACTTATGAAAAATATTAAAAATAAATCACGACAAAACGAAATTAAAAATGAAATAGCTATATATCAGTCGGAAAGCGGGGCAATTGAATTTAAAGCCGATATCAAGAAAGAAACTTTATGGGCGAGTTTGCAACAGATTGCAGATCTTTTTGGTATTGATAAATCCGGCATTTCACGCCACATAAAAAACATTTATAAAGACGGTGAATTAGATGAAAAATCAACTGTTGCAAAAATTGCAACAGTTCAAAATGAAGGTAATCGAATAGTAAAACGAGAAATAGAATCTTATAATTTAGATGTTATTTTATCAGTCGGTTACAAAGTAAATTCAAAAAAAGCTACTAAATTTCGCCGATGGGCGACTACAACATTAAAAGAGCATATTATAAAAGGTTATTCTATTAATAAAGAACGCATTGCGTCAAATTATAAACTGTTTTTAAAAGCGTTAGACGATGTAAAGGCTCTTTTACCGGAAAGCAGTAAGACAGATACGGTAAATATCTTAGAACTCGTATCTATTTTTGCAGATACGTGGTTTTCTTTAAATGCATATGATGCCGAAGAGCTGCCAAAATCGGGGATTACAAAAAATCAGATAGAAATTACGGCAAACGAATTGAGAAATGCCTTGCAAGAACTAAAAAAAGAACTTATTGCCAAAAGCGAAGCCGCCGATTTATTCGGCATCGAAAGAAAGGAAAAGAATATAGAAAATATTGTCGGAAACGTCTTTCAATCTTTCGGTGAAGAATATGTCTATCCGACCGTTGAAGAAAAGGCCGCAAATTTATTATATTTTTTTATAAAAAATCATCCTTTTATCGACGGCAACAAGCGAAGCGCCGCGTTTGCATTTATATGGTTTTTGCAAAAAGCAGGCTTGTTGAATATGCAACGCTTAAGTCCTAATGTGCTAACGGCACTTACATTGCTTATTGCCGAAAGCAATTCAAAAGATAAGGACAGAATGATAGGCATTATTCTGCTGATTTTAAGGGGCGGCAGTGAAAAAGAATAAAAAACAAGTAAAAATAATATTCTATAACGACCCAAAGACCCGTTAACTATACTGCACCCAAAAAGGAAACATAAAGGGAAAAGCGTAATGAAAACAGAAAATAAAAAAACTAATAAACCTATACCGGAAGGTTGGAAGATGACGAGGCTTGGGGAAGTGGCGGAAATTAATGCTTTGACCATAAACAAAGATTATCATTTTTATGAAATTGAATATATTGATGTAGCTTCAGTTGAAGAAAGGAAACTTTTACAAACACAAAAATTAATATTAGAAAGTGCCCCAAGTAGAGCAAAGCGAATTGTTCGAAATGATGATATTTTAATTTCTACAGTTAGGCCTAATTTAAAACATTTCTGCTTTATAAAAACATCTAAACCAAATCTTGTTGCTTCAACTGGCTTTGCTGTTGTTAGCGCAAAAAGAGCCTATCCCTATTTTTTATATAATTTACTAACGACCGAAAAATATACTGAATATTTGACGCAGATAGCGGATACTCACACTTCTACTTATCCTGCATTTAATCCAGAGGTAATCTTAAATTCTAAATTTTTACTTCCCTCGCTAACCGAGCAGCGAGCCATTGCCGCCATCTTTTCCTCGCTTGACGACAAAATAGAACTTCTGCGGGAGCAGAACAAGACGCTGGAAGGGGTAGCGCAGGCTATCTATAAGCGGTGGTTCGTGGATTTCGAGTTTCCGGTAGAGCAAGAAAATGCCCTAAACTCCCCTCCTTTTAAGGAGGGGTGGCAGCCGAAGGCTGACGGGGTGGTTTATCAAGAGGGGTGCCCGAAGGGCGGGGTGATACCTGATAGGATAGTAAATAATAAAAGCATTTTAAAAACATTCCGTAAACAGTTACGAAATAATCTTACTCCTGCCGAAGCAAAATTATGGACTTATTTAAAAAATAAACAATTAGACGGCAGGAAATTTCGCAGGCAGTTTAGCGTTGACAATTATATCTTGGATTTTTATTGTCCTTCGGAGAAATTAGGAATTGAACTTGATGGTGAAGTTCATAATATTGAAACTCAAGCTGAATATGATATTGAGCGCGAATTGTTTTTATCTTATTATGGAATAAAAGTTTTGCGGTTTGAAAATAAATTAGTGTTTGAAAACCCGGATTATATACTTGATTGCATAAAAAAAGAATTTGGAAAGGATACCACCCCGTCAGCCTTGTTACCACCCCGCCCTTCGGGCACCCCTCCTTTTAAGGAGGGGAGTTGGGAGTTAAAAGGCTATAAATCAAGCGGCGGAACAATGGTCGAAAGCGAGCTTGGCGAGATTCCAGAGGGGTGGGAAATAGGAAGATTGACGGAACTTTTTGATTTTATTGAATGACCAGGTATAAGAAATTGGCAATATACAGAATTTGGAAGAAGATTTATAAATATTCGATTAATTCAAAACAGCGACATAAAGATAAAAAATTCTAATTTTATTTCTGTTGAAGAAGCGGAAGAACGATACAAGCATTTTCATCTACAAGAAAAAGATATGGTTGTTTCTACTTCAGGGACATTGGGTAAATCGGCAATTGTTAGAAAGGAACACCTACCGTTAATGCTAAATACTTCTATTATAAGATTTAGACCAATTGATAAATTGAGTTACAGTTTTATGTATCAATTTTTAAACTCGCAATTTTTCCAAGATAATATGAAAAGCATGGCAACCGGTAGTGTTCAGTCAAATTTTGGTCCTGTTCATTTAAAACAAATAGAAATGATTATTCCTGACGAAAAGTTATTAAAAGCATATGCAATGTTTGCGAATTCACTTTATGAAAAAATTTCTTACAATATTTCACAAATCCAAACCCTCGAAGCTCAGGATTTAATTACAAACAATAAAACATTCCACCGTTTTCTGACCGACGGCGTTCCAGTCGAATACAATACCAAAAACGGCATAAAAAACGATATAGTCTGGCTGTTTGATTTTAACGATATAGATAATAATGAATTTTTAGCGGTAAACCAGCTTACTATAAAAGAAGGCAGAGAAAACAGAAGACCCGATGTAATTTTATTTATTAACGGACTTCCTTTAGTTTTAATTGAGCTTAAAAATCCTGTTGACGAGAACGCATCGATATGGAGCGCCTATACCCAGCTTCAAACATATATAGACCTTGTACCTTCCATTTTCCGCTTTAACGAAATATTGATAATATCGGACGGATTGGAAGCAAGAGCCGGAACTTTGACGTCTCCTCAAAATAGATTCAGCCCTTGGAAAAGAACCGGCGAAAACAGTTTGAAAAACTCGCCGGATATAGTTGTCGAATACGCCCGGCACTACAAGGGATTATATAGAAGAAAACCTGTTTTTATCCAATAAGCCCGTTAAAATTATAGATACCGCAGGCTTGAGAGAAACGGAGAATACGATAGAATATGAGGGTATAAAAGGGAGCTACAATCAGATTGAAAGTGCGGATGCCGTTTTATACGTTTTTGACATTAAAGATTTAGCGGAAAATGAAATTTTGAGAGATATATTAAAAGAGGACAGGCGGAGAGCTTCAATAAAGAGATTAAATGCGGTTTTTCCATGGAGAAGATGCCATGCGGGACATTTGACGCAAATGAAGTATATTTCGGCATAGGCATTCTATCTTATAATCTCTTTATAGGATTTAAATCTTTAAATCCGCTTTTTTCAAATAACACCATAAAGACTTTCAGATGGTCTTTCTTTAATATAGCCGGAAAAATAATAAAGCATTCCGGCAAGATTATTTTAAAAATAAAAACGGATATGGATAGGTTTAATACTCTTTTGCGATTGAGGCAGAAAATATTATACAATTAAAAAACCTATTCTGAAAAATTTAACAACTATGGGAGAATTTTGTTTGAAAACAGCCTTAAAATCTAATTTTCCAATATTTCTGCAGATATTATTTTTTTAAAGTTAAAATAAATGTATTTTTTATAATACCGTATATAATAATAACCGATTTTTTTAAAAAAATAAAAAAATCGGTTAAGTTATAGGAATATTAAAATCCTAAATCGGGATTTGGAAGAATAATGCTTGTTGATAAAAAGACGATTATTGCATATAATTACCGATAGACCGGCGGATTAATAAGTCTGTTAAATTAAAAATATTTATGGATAATAAATTACAAAAATCAGGAAATTTTGTCCTTTATACCACGCCGTCCGGCGATGTAAAATTAGATGTTTTTTTACTGGATGAAACCTTATGGCTTACGCAAAAAATGATGGCGGAATTGTTCGGGGTAGATGTAAGGACTATTAATGAGCATATTAAGAATATCTTTAAAAGCGGAGAATTGGATGAGATATCAACTATCCGGAAAATCCGGATAGTTCAAAGAGAAGGAGAAAGGGGAATTGAACGTGAAGTTGCTTTTTACAACCTTGATGCCATTATAGCCGTCGGTTATCGAGTCAATTCTATAAGAGCCACGCAGTTTAGAATATGGGCTACTAAAGTTTTAAAAGAATATATCGTAAAAGGCTTTGCCATTGACGATGAACGGCTCAAACAAGGCGAACGGTTTTTTGGCAGGGATTATTTTAAAGAGTTACTGGAAAGAGTCCGCTCTATACGGGCAAGCGAAAGGCGTATATATCAGCAGATTACAGATATCTTTGCAGAGTGCAGTACCGATTACGATCCTCATTCGGATACAACGAAAGAGTTTTTTGCGACGATTCAAAATAAGTTTCATTTTGCTATTACAGGTCTGACAGCCGCAGAAATTATCCACTTAAAAGCCGATAAAAACAAGCCTTATATGGGGCTTGCGACATGGAAGAATGCGCCAAAGGGCAGGATTCTTCCCTCCGATGTAACTATCGCTAAAAATTATTTGCAAGAAGCAGAGATTAAGAAACTTGAAAGGACCGTTTCAGGCTTCTTTGATTATATAGAAAACATTATAGAAAACCGTAAAACTTTTACTATGTCGGAGTTTGCGGGGAGCGTTAATAAATTTTTAGATTTCAATGAATTCAGGATACTTGACGGCAAAGGACAAATTTCAAAAGAAAAGGCCGATAAAAAAGCCATAGGAGAATATCAAAAATATAATAAAATTCAGCCGATTGAGTCTGATTTTGACCGTGAAGTAAAGAAATTATTAAAAAAATCTAAAAAAGGCGAATAAAACCATCGAAAAAGTTAATATATTTGTGCACCATTGGTGGCACAAATATATTAAAGATACCTATGTTTGTTTATAGTTAATATTCAAAATGTAAAAATTGTTAAATAAAGGAAGATAATATGAAAATTATCGATATTATTCAAAAAGTAAACAAGCTGCCTTTAAGTTCAAGGGATAAAGGTTCTTTTTTTGAAAAATTAATCGCTAAATATTTATTAACCGACCCTGAATATGCCAATAAAATTGATAAAGTATGGACTTGGAGCGAGTGGGATGAATGTCCCGACAGGGGAATGGATAGCGGCATAGATTTGGTTGCCCGCGAGATAGATACAGGAAATTATTGGGCTGTGCAGTGCAAATTCTATGACCAAGAATATAATTTACAAAAATCCGATATAGATTCATTTTTTACGGCTTCCGGCAAGAGATATAATATAAACGGAGAATACAAAGCTTTTGATTACCGTTTGATAGTATCTACCACCAATAACTGGAGCAGTGAAGCCGAAAAAGCTCTTCAAAATCAAACCATATCAACACATAGGATAACACTTGAAAACCTTGAGGAAAGTCCTGTTGACTGGGGACTGTTTGATATAGACAATCCTGAAGATATAAAACTTAAACCTAAAAGACTTATTAGGGTTCATCAGGAAGAAGCGGTTAATGCTGTTATAAATGGTTTTCAGGATAACGACCGCGGGAAGCTTATTATGGCTTGCGGAACAGGTAAGACGCTCACGGCATTGCGTCTCTGCGAGAAATATGCGCCGAAAGGACGGATTCTGTTTTTAGCCCCGTCTATAGCCCTTGTCTCTCAGAGTTTGAGGGACTGGACTGCGGATGCATACGAACCGTTTAACGCCTTTGCGGTTTGTTCCGATACAAAGGTCGGTAAAGAGGATGAAGATATAAGAGTTCATGAGCTGGCATATCCTGCCACAACGGATGCCCAAAAACTCGTTCAAGCCGTTAATAGCAGTAATAACGGCAGAATGACGGTTATATTCTCTACATATCAATCCATTCAGGTTATATCGGATGCGCAAAAACAAGGTATCGGCTCTTTCGATATTATTATATGCGACGAAGCCCACCGCACGACAGGCGCAACAACGCTAAACGAGGAAGATTCCGAATTCGTCAAGGTACATGATAATTCCGTTATCAGTGGAAACAAAAGATTGTATATGACGGCTATCCCTCGCATTTATAACGAAACGGTAAAGAAGAAAGCCGATGAAGCCAGCGCCTCTTTGTTTTCTATGGACGACGAAGCAATTTACGGAAAACAGTTATATGAGTTGAGCTTCGGAAAGGCTGTTGGAATGAACCTGTTGTCCGATTATAAAGTTATGATTACAGTTGTGAACGAAAATGAAATGGCGGATTTAGTTAATCAATATAATATTAACGAAAATGAAGCCGTTACCACAGAACTTGCAACGAAAATAATAGGCAGCTGGAAGGCTTTAATGGGGCGGGAATTGTTTTCTATAGACGATAATGGAATGGAAAGTATTGATAATAAGCGTATGTGTATGGCAGTCGCGTTTTCTAAATCGATTAAAGCATCAAAGGAAATGTCTTACGTGTTTAAAAAAATGGTAAGTTTGCATGAAGGCTCATTGTCTGAATCCGGTTTTGATATGGACCATGTTGACGGCACCATGAACATTATGGTGAGACAAAAAAAATTAAACTGGCTCAAAGGAAGCGCAGATACAAGCGAATGCCGCATCCTTTCAAATGCGAAATGTCTTTCGGAAGGCGTGGATGTTCCCGCTTTAGATGCCGTAATATTTTATGATAAAAAAGAATCCATAATGGATATAGTCCAATCCGTAGGCAGGGTTATGCGTAAGGCGGAAGGAAAGAATTACGGATATATTATACTGCCAGTTTCTATTCCTAACCAGGATGTAAATAATTATAACGATTATGTTGACACAAACCAAAGATTTAAAGAAATATGGAAGGTATTAAAAGCCCTGCGCTCTCACGATGAAAGTTTAGTGGACGAGGCTGAATTCAGAAGAAAAATTAGGATTGTTTTCGACGGGGGAGATAGTAGCAGAACACTGCGTCCAGATATGAATCCTGGATTTGCATTGCCGCTCTTACCTTTTGAAAATATTGAAAAAGCAATTTATGCAATAGTGCCTAAAAAACTTGGAGATAGGGAATACTGGGCGGAGTGGGCAAAAGACACTGCCGCTATATCGGCAAAATTAATAATTAGGATAAACGGTATTATAAAAAACAACGATAAAGCTAAAGAGGCTTTCGATAAATTTGTGCATGGTTTACAAAGAGACATAAATCCTTCTATTAGCGAAGAAGATGCTATCGAGATGCTTTCTCAGCATATAATCACCCGTCCAGTTTTTGACGCGTTATTTGAGGGCTATTTATTTTCGGGTAATAATCCGGTCCAAAAGGCTATGCAGGAAATTGCCGATATTA
This sequence comes from bacterium, assembly GCA_021798015.1. GTDB lineage: Bacteria > SZUA-79 > SZUA-79 > Acidulodesulfobacterales > Acidulodesulfobacteraceae > Acidulodesulfobacterium. The sequence goes on along the minus strand of JAJZYP010000010.1, from coordinate 26,422 downwards.
TCGAAAAATATTCGGTGTCTAAGGAAACAGAAGGGCTTGAAAGGTTTTACGAGAATGTGAGAAAAAACAGTATCGATTATGTTAAAAGCGATAAATCGAGGCAGGATGTTATAAAAAATCTCTACGACACGTTTTTTAAAACAGCATTTCCCAAGATGTCCGAAAGGCTGGGAATAGTCTATACGCCGGTCGAAGTGGTAGATTTTATAATACACTCGGTCGAACATGCTTTAAGAAGTCATTTTGATACCGGATTAACGGATAGAAATGTTCAGATTCTTGACCCCTTTACCGGTACGGGAACATTCATCACAAGGTTGCTTCAATCGGGATTAATCAAACCTGAAGACCTGCCTTATAAATACAGAAACGAAATACATGCTAACGAAATAGTTCTTTTAGCTTATTATGTTGCGACAGTAAATATTGAAAATATCTATCACTCCTTGACAGGGGAGTATAAACCTTTCGAAGGTATAGTTCTTGCCGATACGTTCCAGATGTTCGAAGATAATAATAAATTTGACGCGTTTTCCGAGGCAAACAGCGAACGGGCAAAAAGGCAAAAAGAACAGGACATAAGGGTAATATTTGGTAACCCGCCCTATTCCGCGGGACAGACCAGCGGAAACGACAACAATCAGAATTTAAAATATCCCAAACTTGACGAGCGAATAAAAGAAACATATGCCGAAGAATCAAGTGCAACCAACAAAAACAGCCTTTACGATTCTTATATAAGGGCTATCCGCTGGGCGTCCGACCGAATTAAAGACAAAGGCGTCATAGGATTTGTTACTAACGGTTCTTTTATAGACGGAAATGCTGCGGACGGTATAAGGAAAACCATTGTAAAGGATTTCAGTCATATATACATTTTTAATTTACGAGGAAACCAGAGAACTTCTGGGGAATTATCTCATAAGGAAGGTGGCAAGATATTTGGCTCAGGTTCCCGCACCCCTGTGGCAATTACGATATTTATTAAAGACGGCTTACATAAAGGCGAGTGCGAGTTGTGTTACCACGATATAGGCGACTACTTGGATAGGGAAGAAAAACTTAATATTATTGCTGAGTTTGGGAGCATTGAGAAACTGTCATGCCAAAAAATAGAACCAAATATTGCGGGGGATTGGATTAACCAAAGGGATGAAGCTTTTGAGGATTTTATGTCTTTGGGAGATAAAAAGGATAAAAACCATAAAGTTATTTTTAGTATTTATTCAAGAGGTGCTGTTACGGGCAGGGACGCATGGGCTTACAATTTTTCCAAAAAAGAATTATCTGAAAATATGAAGCGTATGATTGGCAATTATAATCAAGAAATTAATAATATTAAGACCGGTCTTCCTTTTAATAACGATAAAAAATTTATAAGTTGGGATAGAGAGTTACAGAATTATGCAAAGCATGGGAAAATTGGACTTTTTAAACAGGATAATATTATCGAATCATTGTATCGCCCATTTGTAAAAGAGTTTTTATATTTCGACCGAATGTTCAATAGTATGGTCTATTTAATGCCATCAATTTTTCCGACGTCTGAACATGAGAATATCGTTATAACTGTTACCGGTATTGGGGCTTCCAAAGCATTTTCAACCTTGGCGTCTAAAACATTGCCTGATTTAAGCGCATTGTCTCCAGGTCAGTGCTTTCCCCGCTATTACTATGAAAAAGTCGAACGACATGAAGAAAACGGCTTGTTTGAAAACAATAATGCAATAAAAGAAACAACTGCTGAATCATATATGCGTCGTGATGCTATTACCGACGAAACATTATATTTATTTAAAAAACGTTATAGCGATGAAGCAATAAAAAAGGACGATATATTTCATTATATTTACGGGATATTGCATTCCCCTGAATACAAAGAGCGCTTTAGCGCCACATTAAAAAGAATGTTGCCCCGTATGCCTTTTGCGCCCGATTTTTGGGCTTTCGGCAAAGCCGGTGAAAAACTTATAAATTTACATATAAATTACGAGGACATTGAGCCGTATCCAGCGATAGAAGACATAAGCGAAAAGAGAGATCCTGATTATAAGGTTAATAAAATGAAATTCGGCAAAAAAGACGGAGCAGTGGATAAGAGCATAATAGATTATAATTCTTACATAACGCTTAAAGACATACCGCTTGAGGCTTACGATTATATCGTAAACGGCAAACCTGCAATAGAGTGGATTATGGAAAGATACCAAATAAAAATTGATAAAGATAGCGATATTCTTAATGACCCAAACGAATGGTCGGATAATCCCAGATATATCTTAGACTTATTGAAAAAGATAATTAATGTCAGCATAAAGACAATGCGGATTGTTAAAAATTTACCTCAAATATTCGAGGACAAATATCAAGGTGTAAAACCGGTGCATCTTCAACTTGTTTCAAGCGACGATATCGCCGAAGCCGAAAAATTTGTGGAATACCTGCCTGTCTATTCTTTAGAAGCCGCCGCCTCCAAGTTTAGCGGCGAAGAATATGTCGAACAGCTTGGCTGGAAAAGAGTCGAAACCGGAAAGTCCGATACCGGCGTCAGCGATTCCGCAGGTAAAACCATTAACGCCCCCTTAAAACTTAGTAGAGATATGTTTATAGCAAAAGTAGCCGGCAAATCAATGGAACCTACCATACCGGACGGCAGTTACTGTATATTCCGTTTCGAGCGCGGCGGCTCTCGTAACGGCAAAGTAGTACTTGTGGAATCATCGAAATTCGTTGCCGACCCCGAAACGAACCAAAAATTTACCGTAAAAAGATATAAAAGCGAAAAGGAATATTTAGAAGAAGATGGCCGCTGGCTTCATAAAAAAATAATCCTTTCGCCGGATAATAAAGATTTTGACGACATTGTAATAGAAAATGCTTCGGAAACCGACTTTAAAGTAGTCGCGGAGTTTGTTTCCGTTATAAATTAATTTTTTTAGGAGGGTGAGTAAAATTATATGATTCCGCCAAACCAAAAAAAATCAGACGATTTAATTCAACTGGACTTAGGATATGTTCCGGATGTTGACGTCGAGGATTACAGGCTTACTATAAAAGGCTTAGTCGATAATCCAGCCGTTTTAACTTACGAAGATATCGTAAAAATCGGAAACGATAAAGTAATAGGCGACTTTCACTGCGTTACCGGATGGACGAAAGAATCCGTCGAATGGGAGGGCGTTTTGTCAAAAAAGCTTGCCGCTATCGTTAAACCCTATAAAAATGCAAAGTATGTCCTGATAAGTTCCTACGACGGCTATACGACAAACATAGATATCGACTTTTTGCTTAAAGACAATTCGATTCTTGCGATTAAATACGGCGGGAAAGTTTTAACGCCGGAACATGGTTTTCCGGCGCGCCTCATTATTCCCGATAAATACGCATATAAAAGCGCAAAATGGGTAAAGACGATTACCTTTTTAGATAAAGAAGAGCTTGGATACTGGGAGCAGAGAGGCTATTCCAATAGCGCAGACCCTTTTAAAGAAGAAAGATACGCTTAAACAGCCCTTTCTTTGCAGGCTTTATTACAGCTTTATATGACTCCGCCGATTAGCTTTTCGACATCTTCCCATTTTCAAGAGGCCGGGAAAAGCTACGGTATCCACTTTGTAAGGCATCTTTTTCTCCATTTTTATGGGGACAGACTTAAGTCCGTCCCCATTCTATAAAAATATATCCTTAAAAACCTGTTAAATCATTGCCCCGGTGTCTTAAACTTTTAAACTTAAAATTTATATTGTATAATATAAAAATGTCTATTAATTTTAATTTAATTGTGAATTTATGTCAGTGAATAAACCTGTAAATAAAAATAAATCTAAAAGGACAAAAAAAAATTTGCTAAAGATAATAGTTACGACCGTTTTTGTCTTAATATTTGTTCCTATCATTATTTTAGCTATTCTTTATTTTTTGCTTTCTTCTACCGTTCCGAATATTATCTCTCTTAAGAGTTATCATCCGCAGCAGGTGAATTATGTATATTCATCCAGCGGAAAACTTGTAGGCTACTTAGGTTCGGTAAACAGGGAGGTTGTTCCTTTTTCAAACATACCATTGCAGGTTAGAGAGGCTTTTTTAGCGGCTGAAGATAAAAATTTTTATAATCAAGGTCCGCTCGATTATAAGGCAATTGCGAGGGCTTTTGTAGTTAATCTTATGGCGGGACACATTGTCGAGGGCGGTTCGACAATAACCCAACAGGTGGCAAAAACCCTTCTTGTTCCGTATGAAAGGACATATATTTGGAAGCTAAGGGAAGCTATTTTAGCTTACCGTATAGCAGATCATTTATCGAAAAACGATATTTTAGATATATATCTTAATCAAATATATTTGGGCAACAATGCATATGGCATAGAGGCGGCTTCCCTTACCTATTTTGGAGTTCCGGTGTTGAAGCTTAATCTTGCGCAGGCATCCATGCTTGGAGGGTTACCGCAGGCCCCATCTTTTTTGGATCCCTATGTCCACTTTAAGTATGCCAAAAGAAGGCAAAAATATGTTCTGAATCAAATGGTGAATGACGGATTTATTTCCAAGGCTCAGGCTGTATCCGCTTATAATACAAAACTTAAGCTTCACAACTATTTTAAGTATTACGGCATTGCCCCTTACTACCTTTCCTTTCTCAAGCAGAGAATTATAAGTAAGTATGGTAAAACTATTTATAGAGAGGGCGGGCTTAAGGTTTATGCCGCCTTAAGCGCAAGGGCTCAAAAATATGCCGATAATGCCGTTAAACCCGGACTCACTAAACTTTCTCACGAATACGGTTATACAGGTCCTCTTAAAAAGTTAAGTTATAATGAAATGCTGAAAAAAATTAATAAAGAAAAAGGCCTCATAGATTCTCTACATATCGGTGGTATTTATAAGGGTTTTGTTACAAGAATTTCTCCGAATGGCCTGTATGCGAATGTTGCCATCGGGAAATTCAAAGGGATTCTTCCGATTAATAATATGAGGTGGGCATCCCGGTTCGAGCGTTATGTTTATTTTGCTTATAGAACTATTAATAATGTGAATCAGGCTCTAAAGCCTGGATATGAAATCTTAGTTAAATTTGACGGTTATGGTAAAAACCGCATACCCATTTTCTCTTTAGAAGAAAAAGATGTTATCGAAGGGGCACTGGTTTCGATTGATCCCAAAAACGGATATGTAAGAGCTATGGTTGGTGGTTATAGCTTTAAAGATACGCAGTTTGACAGGGCGCTTTATGCCAAAAGGCAAACAGGCTCTGCATTTAAGCCTATTGTTTATGCCGAGGCTTTAACGCTTGGATATACCCCCTCTTCTTTAATAAATAATACTCCTGTAATTTACCCGACGGGGGTTCCCGGAAAATATTATAAGCCTCACAATTTTTCCCGCAGGTTTACCGGCCCTACGCCGCTTTTGATAGGGCTTGCACATTCCATCGATGTTATTGCCGTAAAACTTTTGAAAAAGGTTGGGATAAATAAAGTGGCACATTTGGCTAATGAGATGGGTATTCACCATGTTGTAAGAAACCTGACCATGGCTTTGGGTTCATCGAGTGTGAGACTTATCGATTTAACGGCTGCTTATACCGCATTTTCTGACGGCGGGAAGGAGTGTAAGCCTGTTTTTATCGTTAAAATATTAACGCCTTCAGGCAAAATTCTTTATCAAAATAAACAGGAATGCAAACAGGTCTTAACCCCTCAGGTTGCGTATGTTCTAACGAACATGCTTGAACGGGTCATTACAAACGGAACCGGTGTTACCGTTTCGAAAATAAGAAAAATTACCCCTTATGTTGCCGGTAAGACAGGTTCATCGAGCCAATACAGAGACGGCGTGTTCATGGGATATACATCGTCTTTGGTAACGGGGGTGTGGACAGGTCTGGACGATTTTCATTCGATGGGAAGGTTTATGGTTGGGGCTATCACTGCTGCGCCGATATGGGATTCTTATATGTCAAAGGCGCTAAATATCTATCCACCAAAGGCGTTTAAAATTCCAAAAAGGGTAGTGTTTGCTGAAATTAACCCTCACACCGGTTTAATTGCAAATTCAAGCTATAAGGATCCTGTTTTGATGCCGTATGTTGCGGGGACGGAACCGACTTTAAGTAAAAAACAAAGAAAGATCAAAAACCCGCAGTCTTTTTTTGGATTGTTTTAATAATTTCACTTATATAGATTCCTGCTTCCGCAGGAATGACAAACGAGAGGATAAGTATTTTGGATAAGCTAAAACCTTTAATAGACAGTCAGGGCAGAAATATAACTTACTTGAGGGTGAGCATAACGGACAGGTGCAACTTAAGATGTGTTTACTGTATGCCTGAAAAGGGGGTTAAGCCTTTAAGCCACAACGAAATAATATCTTATGAGGATATCTTGAGATTTGTTAATATTCTGGCAAATCATGGAGTTAACAAGGTAAGAATTACAGGCGGGGAGCCGTTAGTGAGGAAAGGCGTGGCGGGTTTCGTAGAAAGTTTAAGCAAAATAGCAGGTATAAGTGATATTTCTATGACCACAAACGGCATACTTCTTGATAAGTTTGCGTTAGAGCTTTATGATGCCGGACTTAAACGGATTAATATAAGTCTTGATTCTTTAAGAGAAGATAGATTCCAACAAATAACAAGATTTGGCGGTTTGCAGTCTGTTTTTAACGGTATAAAACTTGCAAAAAAAATAGGTTATGACCCCATAAAAATTAACACGGTTTTAATAAAAGGGATAAATGAAGACGAGATAATAGATTTTGTAAATTTTGCAAGAGAGTTTGAAATTAACTTAAGATTTATCGAATATATGCCGATTGGCGGTAATATTAGCGAAACTATAACATCAAAAGAGATTGAGGAAAAAATAAGAAGCGCGTTTGACGGCTTTGAGCTGATTTCAGGGAACGGGTATCAAGCGGTTAGTAAAGAATATGGTTTTAAGGACGGTAAAGCGGCTATCGGGTTTATAAGCCCTTTATCCGAGCATTTTTGCGGCAGCTGCAACAGGCTAAGGCTAACAGCTTCCGGTAGGCTAAGACTATGCCTTTTTTATGACAATGAATATGATATAAAGCAAATTTTAAAACAAAAAGATGATGAGGCTGTGTTTAATTGGGTTTCCAATCTAATTCAATTAAAAAAAGATAAGCACAATTTTAGCGAAAAGGTTAAAAAATCAGGTTCTTTATTATGGGCTAATGATTTCATGAATGGAATCGGCGGGTAATGACGGTAATTATTATTTCAACAATATTGCAATGTAAAACATTGCAATATAAAACAATACAACAATAGAGGAGGAATTTTGGATCAAAAGAGTATTATCAATATTAACATAGAAGACGAGATGAGGCAGTCATATCTTGATTACGCCATGAGCGTAATTATAGGAAGGGCTCTTCCGGAGGTTAAAGATGGATTAAAACCCGTTCATAGAAGAATCCTTTTTGCTATGAACGATATAGGTAACGATTTTAACAAGCCTTATAAAAAATCTGCAAGAATTGTCGGTGATGTCATAGGTAAATATCACCCGCATGGAGATGCGGCGGTTTATGATGCGACTGTCAGAATGGCGCAGGATTTTTCCTTAAGGTATCCGCTTGTCGACGGTCAGGGGAATTTTGGTTCTATCGACGGAGACCCCCCGGCAGCTATGAGATACACCGAAATTAGAATGACCAAACTTTCATCGTTTTTATTGGACGATATAGATTTTGAAACGGTTGACTTTGTTCCCAACTACGATGGTTCGCTAAAAGAGCCAGCTGTTTTACCCGCGAAGTTTCCAAACCTGCTTATTAACGGTTCATCAGGTATTGCCGTAGGAATGTCGTCAAATATCCCCCCGCATAATCTTACCGAAACCATAGACGCAATACTCTATTTTATGGATAATGCGGACGTAAGTATAGATGAATTAAAAACCCTGATCAAAGGCCCAGACTTTCCGACAGGGGGCATAATTTACGGTGATTCCGGAATAAATAACTATTTTAAAACAGGAAGGGGACTTGTAAAGGTAAGAGCTAAATATCATTTCGAGAAATCAAAAATAATCATAACCGAAATACCATATCAGGTAAACAAATCAAAAATACTCGAAAGAATAGCCGAACTTGTTAAGGAAAAAAAGATAGAAGGCATATCTGACCTGAGGGATGAATCCGATAGGGAAGGACTGAGGGTAGTTATTGAACTAAAAAGGGATGCCAATGAGATTGTTTTAATTAACAATCTCTTTAAACACACACAGCTTGAGGAGACATTCGGGGTTATTTTTCTTGCGATAGTAAATAATCAGCCAAAAATATTAAACATAAAGGATATGCTCTCCCTTTTTGTGAATTTTAGGAAAGAGGTAGTTATAAAAAGGACATTATTCGAATTAAAAAAAGCGGAAGCCCGTCTTCACATATTAGAAGCATTTAAAATTGTAGCTCAAAATATTGACGAGGTTATAGAACTTATAAAAAATTCACAGTCCCCGGCGGAGGCGCGAGAGCGGCTTGAAGGTAAATATAAATTTACGGATATTCAGGCTCGTGCCGTTCTTGATTTAAAATTAGAAAAGATTACCAATTTAGAACGGGAACACATTATTAAAGAATACGAAGAAATACTTGACAGAGTCAAAAAGTTAAGAGACCTTTTAGGAAGCGAAAAACTTATAAATAATGTCATTAAGGAAGAGCTTAAACTTATAAAGGATAAATTTGGCGACAAAAGAAAGACGGAGATAGTCAAGGAAGAAAGCGAGGTTACTATTACGGATCTTATCCCTAACGAGGCTATGATAGTTATGATGACCGAGAACGGTTATATAAAAAGGACAAAATTATCGACTTTTAAGGCTCAACATAGGGGCGGAAAGGGGCAAACAGGCATAAAATCTAAAGAAGAGGATTTTGTCGCAAACTCATTTTGCGCAAATGCCCTCGAATCTATCCTGTTTATTACGAATATGGGGAACGCTTTTAAATTAAATGTTTATGATATTCCTGAAACGCTAAAGTCATCAAAGGGCAAACCTATTGTAAACCTTCTTAATTTAAGGGAAAAGGAATTGGTTACATCCGTTCTTCCTATCGTAAGTTTTGATAAGGATTATTCTATTTTTATCGCAACAAAGAATGGTCAGATTATCAAAACCTCCCTCGATAAATTTGCAAGTATCAGGAAAAGCGGTCTTATAGCAATAAAGCTTAAAGAAGGTGACGAGGTTATAAATACTCAAATTGCTAACAACACCATAAAAAATCAGCTTATAGTGATAGCCACAAAAATGGGCAAATCCATTTGCGTGGATATAGAGGGTTTTAGAATACTGGGCAGGGGGGCTATGGGTGTCAGGGGGATCAGGCTTTCTAAAAATGATTATGTTGTTTCGATGGATTTGCTTTCTTCGGAGGAGGATTACCTTGTAGCCTTTACGGAAAAAGGTTATGGGAAAAAGACAAAGATGACGGAGTTTAGAAAACAACATAAGGGCGGAAAGGGAATAATTGCTATAAAGACGGGACGAAGAAACGGCTTTGTCGTCTCTGTTCTGAAAGCATCAGGAGATAATGATATAATAATAATAACCTCCAATGGCAAGATTATAAGAATAAATGCTTCTGATTTAAGAAGCATCGGAAGAAATACCATGGGTGTGAAGTTAATCAATCTCGATGAAAGTGAAAGGGTTGTCAGTGCCATAATTGCTTCAGGCGAGTTAAAAGAAGAAAAAGACATAAAAAATAATTAGATGTAGATGTAATTGATGTAATTGATGTAATTGATGTAATTGATGTAATTGATGTAATTGATGTAATTATAAATTAAATATGTTAAATATGCAAAGACCCATCGGCATAATAGGCGCAGGGAGTTTTGGAACAGCGCTTGCAGTTAATTTTTCAAAATTTGCCCCTTATATTTATTTAAAATGTAGGAGCGCGGAATTTGCCGAAAAACTCAAAAGGGAAAAACAAAATGAATATTATCTAAAAGGTGTGCCGCTCAGCGAAAATATAATAGTAACAGATGATTATGAAACTATTTTTGAGAACTGCCATATAATCTTTCTTGTGGTGCCTTCAAATGTCTTACAAGAGACTTTATTGGATATAAAAACCTACGAGGACAAATTTAACCTTTACGATTATATTTTTATAAATACGGCAAAAGGGTTGGGAGATAAGTCTATGGATTTGCCGCACAAAGTGTTCTCTAAAGCGCTTGGAAATTTGATGCTTGAAAGGTATGCGGTTTTAAGCGGTCCAAGTTTTGCTGTCGAAGTATCAAAACATCTTCCCACGGCTGTATGCGTTGCGTCTTTTAATAAAAAAATTTTAGACGAACTAAAAAATTTCTTTAGAAATATAGTAAACTTTAGAATATATACCTTAGACGATATTATAGGGGTTGAGCTTGGAGGCAGCCTTAAAAATATTATTGCACTGGCATCGGGTATTTCCGATGGGCTTGAATTGGGTAATAACGCCAGAGCGGCGCTTTTAACAAGAGGAATTGTTGAAATGACAAGATTTGGCGAGGCTTTGGGCGCAGACAGGCTTACCTTTACGGGTTTGTCCGGCTTAGGTGATTTAATGCTCACATCAGCGTCGGATTTAAGCAGAAACAGGTCTGTCGGCTTAAGAATAGGAAGAGGTGAAAGTTTAGAATCTATTTTAAAGGGTATGAAAATGGTTGCAGAGGGTGTTGCCACAACAAAATCCGTTCACACAATAGCTAAGGAAAAAAATATATATATGCCGATAACGGAGGTTGTTTATTCTGTACTTTACGAGGGGCTTAAACCAAAAGATGCAATAATTAAGCTTTTGGAAAGAGATATAAAAAACGAGTTTATTTAAATTTTAAAATAAATAATAAATGGAGCCTGATTATGGGGATCAAATTAGAATACCTTAAAGATCTACAGTTTAAAGCATATTCGGATAACGGCAACGGTTACTCTGTTTTACTAGATACTTCAAAAGAGGCAGGAGGAAATGACGAGGGCATAAAACCTACCGAATTAATTCTCGTTGGACTTGCTGGATGCAGTTCTATGGATATAGTTTCTATATTAAAGAAAAAAAGGCAGAATATAACTTCTTATAGCGCTAATGTTAGCGGCGAAAGGGCAAAAACGCACCCAAGAGTATTTACGAAAATCGTTATAACTTACGAAATTAAGGGCGAAAATATTGACGAGCAGGCGGTAAAAAGAGCAATAGAATTATCAAAAGACAGATATTGCAGTGTTTGGGCTATGTTAAAAAATGCTGTCGATATCGAGTGGTCGTATAAAATTGAAAATATTTAAAAATAAGCAGAGCAGGTGTATATAATATGAAAAATTTTGATTTAACAGAAAAGGAAAAATCCCTTTTAATAAAAATAGCCAGAAAATCCATCGAAGATATCCTCAATAAAAATAAAGATATATTTATTAATTCCCGTGAGTTATTATCCGAACTTACGGATAACCTTAAAATAAATGCCGGTGTTTTTGTTACGCTAAAGACTGGAGGGAAACAGTTAAGGGGTTGTATCGGCAATTTTATTTCAGATATTCCGATTTATCAAAATGTTTATAAAATGGCAAAAGAGGCGGCTTTTGGCGACCCGAGATTTATACCTCTAAACAGTGCGGAACTTCAAAAAATAAAGACAGAAATATCGGTTTTATCTCCGCTTGAACAGATAGACAACCTTGATAATATAGAAATAGGCAAGCATGGTTTATATCTTATAAAGGGACCGTGCCACGGGGTTTTGCTTCCGCAGGTTGCTACCGAATGCAATATGGATAAAGAGGGTTTTTTAGAAGCTGTTTCGATGAAAGCGGGGCTTTCGCCCGATGCTTATAAAAACGGCGCTGATATCTGCACATTTTCGGCTCTTGTTTTTGGAGAATAAGAATAATTTGAATAATTTATGAAATATTATCCTGTTAATCTTAATATTTATAATAAAAAGGTGCTTGTTGTCGGCGGTGGTACAGTTGCGACAAGAAAGGCGGAGAGGCTTGCGGAAAGAGGCGCCGATGTAACCGTAGTTTCTCCTGAAATCTCACGTGAAATAACCGAATTTGTTAAAAAGTCTAAGGTTAGATGGATTAATAGAACTTACAAAACAGGGGATGAAAAAGGTGCGTTTGCCGTATTTTGCGCAATTTCTCCCGGCAAAAAAAGCATAAAAATAGAAGAAGGACTATTCAAAAGATGTGTAAAAAAAAATATTTTGATAAATATTGCCGATAAGCCTGAATTTTGCACATTTACTCTCCCAGCTCTTGTTTCAAGAGGGGAATTCGATATCGCTATTTTTACTGGTGGATTAAGTCCAAGGCTTGCTAAAAAAATAAAAGAAGACCTGGAAAAGGTTTACGGTAAAGAATATAATACTTATGTTAAAATTCTTGGTTTAATAAGACATGAAGTAAAGATGAAAAAATGGCCTCAGAGTAAAAACCAAAAACTTTTTGAAGAATTAGTCGATTCTGACCTCTTTGAACTTGTTAAAGATAAAAAATATTCCGAAATAAGTCTTTTTATAAGTAATTTTATGCGGAAGGCACGCATATGACCCTTGGAGAATTATACTTAATCCCGTTTTTTATTTATATTTTTTCTTATTTATTTCTTTTATCAAAAGAGAAAAAGTTTTATCAGGCTTTTATATTTTTAATTTATGCAGGATTTATAATACAGAGCTTAATTCTTGTTATATGGTTTAACCTTCACGGTTTTAAAGACTTAATCTCGGTAGATTGGATTGTTTTTTTTAATGCATGGCTTACCATGATGGTGGTTATTTTATTTAATCTTTTTTATAAAGCAAAATATATCCTGATATACGTAACTCCTCTTGCCCTTATAAATTTATTGATCGGTTTTTTTGCCCCGCATAATTACCTTACAATGAAACCCTTTTTTTCAAGTTTAGATCAAGCTACCCTTATAACTCATATAATTCTTATATTAATCGGGGACTCACTATTTGCTCTTGCTTTTATAATCTCTTTAATATATATTTTTCAAGAAAGAAGGATTAAGCTTAAGAAGAACTTAAAACTATTTGATAAAAAGAATCATCCATTCGATGAAGTTTTTTACCGGGGCAAGGGTTATAATTTGGAGTTATTGGATAGTATGAATTATTTCTGTTTAAAAATAGGTTTTCCCTTAATTACTGTAGGTATTGCCATGGGAATATATTTATCGAGTTCTTTATTTAAATCTTTTATGATTATAAAACCCATCGAAATTATGTCTTTAATAACATGGCTTATTTATGCAGTGCTGCTGCACGAAAGAGTGGCAAAAGGGCTAAGAGGGAAAAAGGCGGCGGTTTTTAGTATAGCCGGATTTTTACTGATTCTTTCGAGTTTAACCTTTTCCTTTTATTTATTCCCTGAATTTCATGGCTTTAAATAGGATTTATATTTATGGATATTTTGATTATAGGCTTAAGTCATAAATCGGCAGATATCGGCGATAGAGAGATAGTTTCCAAGAAACTTCTGACACCTGAATTAAGGCAAGTGTTTGCAAAAAAACTGCTTAATTTAAAAGATGAAGGTAATAGACCGTTAATTAACGAGCTAGTAATACTTACCACATGTAACAGGTCTGAATTTATAATGGATTTACCCCAATGGGCGGTTGGGGGGAATGCCCATTTTATAAAAGATTATATATCAGGGTATTTTTTTGACAAAAAAGGTTCGGATAATCTTTTTTATATGCACCTTAACTTTGAAGCAATTAAACATCTTTTTAGCGTAGCCTCAAGTTTAGATTCTATGGTAATAGGGGAACCGCAAATACTGGGACAGATTAAAGATGCGTATAATGAAGCATGTGAATTTAAAATGAACGGTCAAGTTTTAAATAAGCTATTCCATAAGGCTTTTTATTGCGCAAAAAGAGTAAGAACCGAGACAAAGATAGCATCCTCTCCCGTATCGATAAGTTATGCGGCGGTAGAGCTTTCAAAAAAGATTTTTAACAGCCTGAGTGAGAAGACGATATTGCTTTTAGGAACGGGAGAAATGGGCAAACTTACCGCTAAACACTTTATAAAATGTGGTGTTCATAATATTTATATCGCAAACAGGACAAAAGAAAAGGCTCACCATTTTGTGGAAGAGTCATTTGGCGCAAATGAAAAAAATTATGTAGATGTGATTGATTTTTCGGAGTATTATAAATTACTGCCTCACACCGATATTGTTTTATGCTCGACAGGTTCGCAAGACTACGTATTAAGATACGATGATATTGTGTCCGTTATAAAACTTCGCAAACAAAGGCCGTTATTTTTAATCGATGTTTCCGTTCCAAGGAATATAGATCCTGAAATTAACAAGATTTCTAATGTATATCTGTATGATATCGACGATATCGGAAAAATGATTGAAGATAACTTAGACATAAGAAAAAAAGAGGCTGAGACCGCTAGCGAACTGGTAGAAATAAATGTAAAGGAGTTTATGGAGTGGAGGAATTCTTTAAATGTTGTGCCGGTCATAGTTTCACTTAGAAATAAGGTAAAAGATATATTAGAAATCGAATTATCGAAATATATCAGTGAAAAAAAAGAAAAGGACTTAATTATAAATTCACTCACGAATAAAATCCTTCATGAACCGATAACTCTTATTAAAAAAGCTGCTGTAGATTCAAACGAGACAAATATGTTAGAGACATTAAAAACCCTTTTTAATCTTGATTTAGGCAAAGAAATTAAGAATGATAATACGATAAATAAGGAATTAGAAAAAGGGTTTGATAATAAAAATAATTCGTCAAGGATAAAGTTAATAAAATAACCGGTTAAATAACTTAATATCAATATAATAAATAATAAAAATAAATAAAAATATACAAATAAAGGTAAGTTTTGAAACTAACAATAGGAACGCGTGGAAGCAAACTTGCATTATATCAGGCTAATCTTGTTAAAGATAAAATAGACCGCCTTTACAATAATAATAAAGATAAAAAAATAGATATCGAGATAAAAACTATTAAAACATCAGGGGATAAGATTTTAAGCGCATCGCTTAGCAGTTTTGGCGGCAAAGGACTATTTGTAAAAGAAATAGAAGAGGCTCTTTTTAACGAAGATATCGACATTGCCGTGCATAGCTTAAAGGATGTTCCGCAGGTGATACCAGAAGGGTTGACGTTAGATGTGGTATTAAAAAGGGACGACCCGAGAGATTGCATTATTTTCAAGGATAAACCTAAATCTCACAAGGGATTGGATTCGGCAAATTTTACTTCTTTATTAAAAAATTGTGCAGTAGTCGGAACCTCAAGCCTTAGAAGAAGATCTTTGCTTGCTCGTTTAAGGAATGACATAATATTTGAACCCTTAAGGGGTAATATAGATACAAGACTTAAAAAATTAAAAGACGGGTTTTTCGATGCCGTTATATTATCATCAAGCGGACTCATAAGGCTTGGACTTTCTTCTTATATAGATATTTATTTAGACCCTCTTAAATTTATTCCTCAGTGTGGTCAGGGAGCAATAGCTTTAGAACATAAAGACTCCAGAGCGGATATAAGCAAACTGATTAAACCATTAAACGATGAAGATACAAAGTTTTCGGTTTTTGCCGAACGGGCGTGCATTAAGGGGTTAAATTGCGGATGTGCATCTCCGGTCGGGGCGTATTCATATATAGAGGGCGATAATCTACATATTAAAGGCTTTGTTTCTAATATTTACGGGGAATATTTAGAAGATGAGATTGCGGGTAAAAAAACGGATTATGAAAATATCGGTAAAAGTTTGGCTTTACATTTAATAAACAAGGGTGGCATTGAGATACTGAATAAAAACATAATTTCATGAATAGCAAAAAGAGGATTTAAAAGTAAATGGGTAAAAACAGTAAGAAAAGTGATAGCAATTCAAAAACGGGAATGGTTTACCTTACAGGCGCGGGACCCGGAGACCCAGAGCTTTTAACCCTTAAAGCCAAAATAGTTTTGCAAGAGGCGGATGTTATCGTGTATGATAGTTTAATTTCTGAAGAGATTTTATCCTACGCAAAAACCGGGTGCGAGATAATCTATGCGGGCAAAAGGTCGTCAAATCACAGTCTTCCGCAATATTCGATTAATGAGCTTTTAGCAAAAAAAGCCAAGGAAAATAAGGTTGTTGTCAGGCTTAAAGGGGGAGATCCTTATTTATTCGGAAGGGGCGGGGAAGAGGCCGAAAGACTTTTTCAAGAAGGGATTCCGTTTGAAATAATACCCGGTATTTCTTCGTCTTTTGCCGTTCCGGCTTACGCAGGTATTCCTTTGACTCACAGGGATTATGCCTCTACGGTTGCAATTGTAACAGGACACGAGGGGAAACATAAGGAAAAAAGTACAATAAATTGGGATAAGTTAGTCGGCGCAGACACGATAGTAATTTTAATGGGGTATAAAAATCTGCATTCTATTGCCGAAAATATTATCTCTTCAGGAAGAGATAAGGATACTCCATGCGCCGTGATTCAAGAAGGGACCACATTAAATCAAAAGGTGGCAATAGGAACCTTAGGCACAATTAAAGACGAAGCGGAGAAACAGGGTTTAAAAAGCCCGCTTATACTTATTGTTGGAAATGTCGTTAAACTTAGGGGCATCCTAAATTGGTTTGAAAGCAGACCTTTAAGCGGTTTAAAAGTAATAGTTACAAGAGCAGAAGGTCAGGCGGGAACGCTTTCTTATAAGCTTAAAAGGCTGGGGGCTTTTGTAATAAGCCTGCCGCTTATAAAGGTGGTTAAAGATGGAAGTAATATTAATAAAACAGAGATTCATAATGCAATAAAAAATATCAAAAATTACAATTATATTATTTTTACAAGCGTAAATGGCGTTTCGGGGTTTTTTGACGAGTTTTTTTCAAAGGGGTTAGATGCAAGGTCGCTTTTTGGAAAA
Source organism: bacterium (assembly GCA_021798015.1). Lineage (GTDB taxonomy): Bacteria > SZUA-79 > SZUA-79 > Acidulodesulfobacterales > Acidulodesulfobacteraceae > Acidulodesulfobacterium. Next base: position 9,484 of record JAJZYP010000010.1, on the reverse strand, counting down.
AAAATAATTTCCGTAGGCAAAATCACATTATCGGAGTTAAAAAAATACGGCATAGCTCCCGACATTATTCCCGACGAATTTTCCCAAACAGGTATAATAAATACCATTAAAGATGCTCCTCTTAAAGGGAAAAAAATTCTTTTTCCACAGGCTTTGAAAATAAATAACGAACTTCCGGAATTTCTTATATCGAAGGGGGCGATTTTAGAAAATTTACCTGTCTATGAAACCGTTGTGCCTGCAAAATCTAATGAAGAAATATATGAAATTTTTAGCTCTCTTATAACAACAAAGAATAATGGCAAAGAAAGGATTTACAAAAATATAGGACTTCCCGAAAATTTAGACTTAAGTTCTTTTGTTTTAAGCTTTACAAGCTATTCAACGGTTGAAAATTTTGTCAATTTAGTTGAAGGTATTCAAAAAGGACTTTTAAAGGCAGTTATAGGTTCAGGGGTCAAATTTGCGAGCATTGGTGAAAAGACGGCTAAATATGCATTGGGATTTGGCATTAAATCTGATATAATACCTAAAGATGTTAATATAGATTCATTAGTTGATGGAATTGTTGAATTTTATCAAAAAAATAAGGTTAAAATTTAAAATTGGGATTTTGGCTAAATTTAAAATTAAATTAAAATTAAAAAATTAAAAAGGAGTTATTATATAATGATAGGAATATCTAAACTTTATTGCGGCGGGGTTCACGCTTCCGATGCCTTGAGGTATGGGCGTATATCAAGCAAACTCCCCTCGCATCTTTTACAATTTTCAGAGGATAAAAAGCCTGTAATAGTTTGGAATATGACAAGGACTTGCAATTTAAATTGCATTCACTGTTATTCCCAATCAAAAAATGTTCAATATAACAACGAACTGACACTTAAAGAAGGGGAAGCCTTTATAGATGATGCCGCGGCGTTCGGTTCTCCGGTTATGCTTTTTTCAGGGGGTGAGCCGTTAATGCATCCCTATTTTCTCGATTTGTGTTTTTATGCAAAATCAAAGGGGATGAGGGCGGTTATTTCTACTAACGGGACTCTTATTACTAAGGAATTAGCCTCCGAATTAAAAAAAGTTGGATTATCTTATGTGGGTATTAGCTTAGACGGGCTTGAGGCCGTTCATGACAAATTCAGGGGCAAAAAGGGTGCTTTTAGGGAAGCCATAGGAGGTATTAATTATGCCAAAGAGGCAGGAATTAAGGTGGGATTAAGGTTTACCATAAATAAAAGAAACGCTCAGGAAATTCCTGGTATTTTCAAACTTTTAGAGGAAGAAAATATACCGAGAGTTTGCTTTTATCACCTTGTTTATGCGGGTAGAGGAACAAAGCTCATCAATGAAGATTTATCGTTAGGAGAGACAAGACAAACAGTTGATACAATATTAGAACTTACAAAAGAAATATATTCAAGGGATAATTCAAAAGAGGTTCTTACTGTGGATAATCACGCCGACGGTCCATATATTTATTTAAAGCTTTTAAAAGAAGGGAAACGGGAAGAAGCCGAAAATGTTATGAGCCTCCTCAAAATGAACGGGGGTAACAGCTCCGGGGTTGGGATAGGCTGTGTTAGCTGGGACGGCGAGGTTTATGCCGACCAGTTCTGGAGGCACTATTCATTTGGCAATATTAAAGAAAGAAAGTTTAGCGAGATATGGACGGATATGTCAAATCCGCTTATGAAACAGCTTAAAAATAAAAAGGCTTATGTAAAAGGTAGGTGCGAAAGTTGTAAATGGCTTGACATTTGCAACGGTAACTTCAGAGTCAGGTCTGAGGCCAAAGAGGGAGACCTCTGGGCGCCGGATCCGGCTTGTTATTTAACGGATGAGGAGATATATAATGGAGAATAATAATATTTCAATGCCCGCCAGTCATCATGGCCAAATGCACGAAATGCACGGCGGTAATATGCAAATGCCGCAAAAAAACGACTTAAGATTAGTTTTTTGGGAGCTTACCGCAAGGTGCAATTTAAAATGTATTCATTGCCGTGCCGAGGCCCAGTTGGAACGGCAGGAGGACGAGCTCGGAACGGAAAAATGTTTTAATGTCATAGACGAGTTGTGCAAGTTTAGCAGTCCTATCCTTATTTTAACCGGAGGAGAGCCGTTATATAGGGATGATATTTTTGATATTGCCCGTTATGCTACCGGCAAAGGTCTTCGTGTCGCCCTTGCTACTAACGGAACATTAGTGGATGAAAGGGTTGCAAAACAGATTAGGGAAAGCGGAATTAAAAGGGTTTCTATAAGCCTTGATGGGACTAATTCCAAAACCCACGATACATTCAGAATGATACCGGGTTCTTTTGAAGGCGCTTTTAACGGCATTAAAAGTTTACAAAAAGAAGGCATCGAGGTGCAGATAAACACCACTATTGCAAGGCACAATGAGGACGAGGTTAAAGACATATTAAATTTAGCTTTAAACAACAACATAAAGGCGCTTCACATATTTATGCTTGTGCCTGTTGGCTGCGGCGTTCAGATTGCGGATTCCCAAATGCTCGATAAACAAAAATACGAAGACATACTTTCATGGTTTTACGATAAGACTATGGAGTTAAGGGGCAGAATCGAGCTTAAAGCCACATGTGCCCCGCATTTTTTTAGAATTATGCATAAAAGAGCAAAAGACGAGGGTATAACCATTACTCCTCAAACACATGGTATGGCCGCCGTTACCAGAGGCTGTTTAGCCGGAAGCGGCGTTATGTTTATATCTAGAAAAGGGGTCGTTCAACCTTGCGGCTATTTACCCGTTCAAGCGGGAGATGTTACAAAAGAATCCGTTAGCGAAATCTGGAATAGTTCCGAAGTATTTTTAAATTTAAGGGATACAGGTCTATTAAAGGGTAAATGCGGTATTTGCGAATACAAAAAGGTATGTGAAGGATGCAGGGCAAGGGCTTATTATGAAAAAGGGGACTACATGGAAGAAGAGCCCTATTGTATTTATGAGCCGATAAAAGGAAGGCTTGTTAATAAATAACGATAAATTTATTTATACATATAAAATAAACCATATAATTTAATTAATTTATGGATAAGAAAGCAAATATCCTTCACAGGTTTATAGCTAAGGCTATCGATTTACTGATCTTTGGCTTTTTAAGCGAGGTGTTTTATCCTTTCGGCTTTTTAGCTGGCATCTTATATATTTTAATCGCCGATGGGTTTTTTGACGGACAAAGCCTTGGGAAAAAGATTATAGGTTTAAAGGTTATAACGATTTCTAATGAAAAACGAATCGAATTTAAGGAATCCATTATAAGGAATTCCTTCCTTGCTTTAGCCCTTTTATTTTCCCTCATACCGTTTGTCGGATATTTTTTGCTTTTCACGGCGGGTCTTTTCATATTTGCTGTCGAAATCTATTTTATTATAAAAAGCCCCGAAGGTGAAAGGCTGGGAGATAGATTTGCCTTTACCCGTGTTATAGATGTTAAGAAATTTTGAACAAATAATGGAAAATAGCCTGCCTCAAAAAAAAACGGAAAAGAAAAGCCGCCCTAAAGCCAAAGAGATTCTTAATATTAAAGCAACCCTTTTTTTAATAGATTCCAGCTCTTATTTTTACAGGGCTTATTATGCCCTTCCCCCTCTTACGAATTCCAAAGGTGTTCCAACCGGCGCTACGTTAGGATATGCAAGGATGCTTATGAAGTTAATTAAAGAGGCAAATATAAGATATGGGGCATGCCTTTTTGATTCCCACGAAAGCTTGAGAAAACAGTCTTATGAGGAATATAAAGCCAATAGAAAGGGGATGCCCGAAGATTTATTGTCTCAGGTTGATTCTTTAACGGATATTTCTTATCTATTAGGGTTTAATACATTCAGACTTAAAGGATACGAAGCGGATGATTTAATTGCTTACATCGTGAATAATTTTTCAAAAAAATTATCTATACCTACCTGTATTGTAAGCAGCGATAAAGATTTGAAGCAGCTATTATCTGATCAGGTTTTTATATACGACGCCCTTAAAAATAAAATTATTACAGCCCGGGATTTTGAGGAAGAATATGGAATACAGCCGAACGAATACCTTTATGTTCTTGCATTAATGGGTGATGCTTCCGATAATATTCCGGGGATTAAAGGTATTGGTGAAAAGACAGCGTTTAGTTTAATAAAAACCTATAAGAACTTGGATGGCATTTACGAACATATAAACGGCATTAAACAGCAAAAACTTAAGGATTTGCTTATAAATCATAAAGAAGACGCATATAAGAGTTTGGAACTTGCCTCATTTTACAAAGATATTGATATTAACGGGGCATGTTTTACGCCTGAACTAAAAGAATTTGCGGGCGAAAACGGCAAGAGTTTTCATATATTAGACGATTTTGCAATGAGGCAAAAAGATAACAATGGGCTTTATAATATTTTTAAAAAATTGGAATTTAACTCTCTATTAAAGGAACTGGAAATAGGGTTAAACGACAAACCTTCCAATGATGATTATAGTAATTATAGTAACCGTATTAATGACATAATTAATAATATAAACATTCTTTCGGTTTATATCGATTTTAATGATAAAAATAAAGATTTGTTAAATTTTAATTTTGAAGGTGATAACGACCGGGATTTAATATATTTATTTTCAAAAGAAACAGGAACCAGGATCATAAACCTAAAAGACCTTGCCAATAATTCGCAAATATTAAGTTTGTTAAAGGACGATTCTGTTTATAAAATAGGTTATGATATAAGCTTTATAAAAAGTTTTCTTAATAAAAGCGGTATTGAATTAAATAATCTGTTTTTCGATATAAAAATTGCATCCTACCTTATAAATCCCATAAGACATTCCCATAGTTTTGCGAATATAGAAAATGAGTTTGAAAAAGAGCTAAAGGATTTAAGCAATATAGATTTAGGATTATTAAAGGCATCGGATGTTCAAATTGATACAGGCAACGAAGCCTTTTCGGTTTATATTCTGTATAAAATTTTTGAAGCCGAAATAGAAAAAGATGAAAGTTTGAAATACCTATTTTATAATGTCGATATGCCGCTTTCGATAGTTTTAAGCGATATGGAAGAGGTCGGGTTTATGGTTGACAAAGATAAACTTATGTCTTTGTCGGCAGGATTAGAGGTGGAATCAAAAAGGCTTGCAAATATCCTGCATCAAATTGCGGGGAAAGAATTCAATGTCAATTCGCCCAAACAGCTTAGCGAAATTATGTTCAATGAAATGAAATTTAACAGAGTAAAGAAAAACAGCACCGATATAGAGGTTCTTTCAACATTAAAGTCTGAGTTCGAATTTTTGTTGCGTCAGGGCGAAGATAAGGCAATAAGGCAATATTTAGGATTTATAGATGACCTTATATCATACAGAAACAAGGTTAAACTCAAAACATCTTTTACCGATGTTCTTTTAAAAGAAATTGACAAAGACAGCAGAGTTCATACCTCTTTTTCTCAGGTTACAACTTCAACCGGCAGGCTTGCGAGCCAAAGTCCAAACCTTCAAAACATTCCTGTTTCAGGCGATGAAGGGGGTAAAATAAGACAATCTTTTATTGCAAAAAAAGGCTTTTTTTTATTGTCGGCGGATTACTCCCAGATCGATTTAAGGGTTATGGCGTCTATTTCGGGAGATAAAGCGTTGATTGAAAGCTTCCAAAACAACGAAGATATTCACGCAAAAACGGCGTCTGAAATATTTAAGGTTAATCCCGAAGATGTTGACCCTGCTATGAGAAGGAAAGCAAAGGTAATTAATTTTGGAATAATTTACGGTATGAGTCCTTATGGGCTATCAAAAGAACTCGGTATTTCCACCGAAGAGGCAAAGCTTTACATAGATTTATATTTTCAAAATCACCCCGCCATTAAAGATTATATGGAGCGAACAGTTAGAGAAGCTAAACCTGCCGGGTTTGTCAGGACGGCATTCGGGAGAAAATGCTATGTGGAAAATATTAATTCCAAAATAAAAAATATAGCTTCTTTTCCCGAAAGAGCCGCAATAAACGCGCCTATTCAGGGGACAGCCGCCGATATAATTAAAATTGCAATGATTAATATACATAAAAAACTTCAAAGCAGCCCCGAACTAAAAAAAGATGCAAAAATGATACTGCAAGTTCATGATGAACTTATATTTGAAGTAAAAGAATCTTTAGTAAACGAGCTCAAAGATATAGTAACCGTTTTAATGACCGATAAAAATCTTTTAGCAAATGTCCCGCTGGCTATCAATATAGGGGTAGGCGCAAATTGGGCGCAGGCGCATTAACTTAAAACATTAAGAAATTATTCTATCTATTTTATCTTATTTTATCTCTCATTCTTGTTTGCATTTGCGGGTTGGCGCGTTCTTATATTTAATCTAATATGGTTTACGCTCTTTATGGTTTTCCGGCTTTTTGCGCTGAATTTGCCGATTTGCATATTATATAATCCTAATAGTCCTAAAAATATCGTGTTCAAAATAAAACTGGAATATTCATGACGCATGAACGGCTGGCGCAAGAACAGCGCCGATAATATGATATATTAATATAGATGCGTTTTCACAGAATCTAATATCGTAATCGTCGTAATCCCCGGTCAAAAGACCCAAATTAAAAGATTTAAACAGTTTATTTTTACCCAGATGAATTAGGCTTACGGTGCAATCCATAAAGTAATCCAGTTCTTTATCTGTTAAATCTCTTATGCCCTCGGTTCTATTTATCGTTTCCTTAATATCGTCAAACTTTGTTATCAGTATCGGACAGCCCGATTCTACAATATTAAGAATATTTTTAAGCAGAGCTACATTTTGTTTATCGTTAAATATGCCTGTAATCTTATTTTTATAATCTTTAAATAAAAACTCAAATTTATCCTTATCATTTTTGTTTTTGTAGGAATGTTTATTAATATTTATCTGCGCGGCTAAACTAAGGCAGAGCCAAGATTCCAAAAAAGATTTAGCCGCTCCGTCACTATTAAAGGTATCGTGAAACGAAGATAAGTAATGTAAAAATATATCATTAATAGTTTTCATTTATACCTCCACAATTTGATTTGATATTAATAATTTATTTTATATTATTCGCAAGTTAGCTTTATATCTTTATATATTAATTTTAGGCTTTTCTTAAAATAAATAAATTGATTTATATCACATTAAAGTATATTTTTAAATTGCTAAGGAGGTGACATTTTTATTTTGCTTTGACAACAGTAAAAATTTTATTGCTTTTTTAAAAAAATGTGATATACATTAATTATGGCATTTACTTCATACACCTTTTAATAGTTATTTATTAAAACTTAACCTTTTAGTATATCATTAGTATATGAGGTTAATAATGAAGCTGAGTTATGGAGGATAAAAAAATGAAAAAATCAATTTACTTGGCAATAATCATATTTTTAACAATTTTTTTTAGTAAATCATCTTATGCACAACAAATGTCACACTATGGTTATCCATCAGATGGGCATAATAGTGCAATCTATTCCATTATAAATTCTTTTAATATCGTGGTTAACAAAGATTATGCGCATTATGCGGAATACTCTTCGAGCGGTTCAACCCTTGACAATGAAGACGCTAATATTCCCGGGGTTAGTCTGTCGCTGGAAGATATTCCAAATCCGACAATACCTGCGTGGTTTGAAATTAATTTTTCCAATAATGCAGGGAATTTCACATACACCGGAGAAACAAATTTTACCTATATTCCTGTTGAATCTACGGACCATATAAGTTATATAAATTATGGTTTTAGAGTCGGTTATGCATTTTTGGTTTACAATAATAAGTTAGCTATAATACCCAACGCAGGCTTTGAATGGATGAATTGGAATAGAAATGTTATGTATAACGGAAATACGCAGGACATTGAACATTACCATTTCAATCGTTATTTAGTGGGTATTAAAGCCTATTACATGATTACAAATAGATTCTGGTTAGAAGGTGAAGGTTATTATACTCACGGAGTGGACAATTCAATGGATACAAATCAGTATATCCCCTCAGCGTTATATTTAAACAGTTCAGGAAATCTCACTGGCATTGCCGGCGCATATCAAAGCCAAAGCTTTAGCCTTGGCAATAAGAGCGGTTTCTTATTTGGCGTAAAAGCGGGCTACAAAGCATATAGGTCTGAATCTTTTAGTATTAGCCCATTCATTAGTTTAAATTATTTACAATTAGAGGTTAATAAATCAAATACTATCATAAACAACGTCTCTATATATCAAAGTGGTTCTTATGTGGGTTATGCTCAATTGGCGACACATGAACCTAAGTCCCAAACAAATGAATTTTTAATTGGCGTTGGGGTAAAAGTTGGTTTTTAAATTAATAGGCAGAACATGTCTCAATATAAATAAATTAAGCTTGCGAATGAATAAACGAAATTTAAACTGTTCCCTTGTTAATACATTTTTTTAATGTCGTACGGATGGTTAGTTAGAGGGAGAGGAGTGAAGCCCCCTCCCCTCCTTGCTTTGAAATTATAAAACAGTTTCTATCGGCAATTTTGGGTTATTGTTTATGTTTGTCTAACACCTACATTATACAATAACTTGAGGGTGGTTTTCAAGTTTCTAACGGTGATTTAAGGAGGTATATTAATTTATTGTATGATAAATAACTTTTAATTTTATTGGCATTTATAAAGTTTTAGTTTTTTTAGTTTATTTTTTATTTAATTTATTTTAGTTTAAAATTTACAGAGAAAAAGCTATGAAAACAACAAAAAAATTAGCCATTTTCTTTTTCTTATTATTATTTATCGGCATAGGGCTTAGCGGATGTGCGCTTACTACCTCGAGGGTGCCTCTGCATTACTACCCGCAAAGTAATGTATCACCATCAACTTTAGCCAGAAATGTAATCGTTAACGTTCACGTTCAAGATCTTCGCAAACATAAAAAGGTCGGCAACAAGAAAAATGGGTTCGGTATGGTGATGGCAGCAATTTATGCCAAGAAAAATGTGGCCGGTACTGTGCGCAACGCCATTGAAAAAGCATTGCAAGAGCGCGGTTTTAGGCTTGGACGTAATGCTATTGTTTTTGTTAATGTCGGTATCGCAAAATTTTATAATACTTTTAATATGGGATTAATAACGGGTAGCGCCGTAGCTAAACTAGACATGACGGTTATCGTCAAAAATAAGAACGGTAAGCAGTTATTTTATCATAAGATTTCCGCAGAAGGCAAAAATAACGGTATTATAATTGCGTCCGGAAGCAATGCGGGAGTTGCTTTGGATAGGGCGTTGACAAACGGAGTTAATATGTTATTTAGTAATAGTCAATTTATGGCGGCTTTGTTACACTAACCTATACTATTATTAAATCTTGCGATACCGTTAAGTTTTTTTACTTTAAAGTTAGAATTATTTTATTTTTTTTATTATTATTATTATTTAGGATGGGGGATTTGTCCTATGCAAAACATAACCAAAAAATCAAAATTGGTATTATATCTGTTGCCTTATGCT
>JAJZYP010000009.1 GCA_021798015.1 bacterium | reverse complement strand
CGGAAATATGATATAACTATGGAGTCTGTTTAAAGACATTATAGATGCAACCGTGGTATTATGGCTATCTGCAATCTGAGAGAGTGTTTCTCCCGAGTGAACGGTCATGTAATTATAAAAAGAATAAGCATTAAAAGGGGAAAAACCAACAAAAAATACTAAGAAAGATAAAATAAACAAAAGAAACTTAGCACGCAAAGAAAAATTTCTTTTCTTCATTTACTCTTTACCCCCCCTGTAATTTTAATAACTCATTTATTTATTTTTATTGAACCTAATCCTAATTATGCTATTATGCTATTTTTTTTATGTATATTACTACAACCGGCTTAAGTATGTCAAGAAAATCTAATGTGAATTTTTAATATTTTTTAGATATTTTTATTTATTCCCAGCGCATGATGCATCAAACTCATTATATAGCTTGAGCTGTTATATTTAAAATTATTTGCATCATTAATAAAATACTCAAAGGATTTTAATATGACATTTTGAAACCGAATCTCGTTCGTTAATACATAAAGCCTTGCCATCCCCAATAATATCATTGAATTTGGCGAATAACCCCCATAATCGGCAATAGATTTTTCTTTATGACTTAGAAATCCAATTTTTGAACTTTTTACGGTATGCTTTATGTCAAAAAAACCGCCCTCTTCGCCGTCATAATAGTTTTTTATAACATGCTCGGCAATTCTTTTTGCATAAACCAGATACATCGGTTTAGATGTTGTTTCGAACAAACCTGTTAAAGCTAAAATTATATAAGCGTTGTCCTCAAGAAGAGAACCGCCAGGCTCGCCAATAAATCTTCCTACATCACCGTTTTTATCAAAAACGTCTAAAAAAGGCTTAATAGATTTTTCGGCTATTTCATTAAGTTTTTGTCTATTACCGTTATCGTTGTTATTAAAACTGAAAATCTTACTTAATTCAGTTATCGAATATATGATATTTCCGTTTACGGAACTATATTTAATCTTATCTATAAACGGCTGTTTTCTTTTATCTCTTTGAGTTTTAAGTCTGCATACGGCATCATTGTAAAATTTACTTAAAACAATATCCCCTTCCCGTTCTCGCGAATTAATGTATAAAACATTTGGGGTTGCTCCATTTATCCCGCCTATTACAGCCGCCCCGTTACCGTTTTCGCCTTGCTCCCGCATTCTGCCGTCTTTACCGATATTAAACAAATTTATTATCGCTTTTAACTCTTCGTTATCCGGAAAAATACCCTTTAGCTCATCAAAAGTCCATGTAAAAAAACTTCCGTCATCGCCCTCTGTTACATCGGCATCCATACTGGCATAAAAGCCCCCATTAATTCTGTCATATAAATCGTTTGTAATAAAATCCAGCGTCCTGTTTATAGCATTTAATATGACTTTGTCGCCTGTAATCCTGTAATAATTCAAATAAACCCTTAATGCATTTGCATTGTCATTGGCAAGCTTTTCAAAATGGGGTATTATCCATTTTTTATCGGTGGAATATCTGTGGAAACCGCCGCCGACATGGTCAAAAACACCGCCATCGGCTATCTTTTTCAGGGTAAAAACCCCTTTTGACAAAGAATCTTTATCATGGTTTACCGCATAATCCCACAAAAGCAGTTCCAGCGAAGAAAAATAAAAAAATTTGGGGAACTCGTCAACTCCTCCGTTTTCATTATCAAAATGAAGTTTGAACTCTTGCGCCGCCTCGCTTAAAAGCCCTTTAACGTATTCTTCGCTTAAACTTTTACCCTCTTTAACGGCTTCGTTTATTCTCTGAATGTTAAAGATTAAAAATTTGTTTGAATCCCTAAATATCCTGTCATAAAAATCTTTGCTTTGCGAAAAAATAGCCTCTTTATTTTCCTTATAATATTTTGCAATCTCCGCTAAAACCGATTTGTAAGAAGGAATTCCAAATTTTGCTTCCTTCGGAAAGTATGTCCCGCCATAAAAAAAGTACCCCTCGTACGTCAAAAATGCGGTAAGAGGCCACCCTCCGTTACCGGAGAATACGCTAACCGCTTTTTGATAACGGGAATCGATATCCGGCCTTTCATCTTTATCAACCTTAATCGCAACAAAATCCTGATTTATTATACTTGCCGTCTCTTCATCTTCGTAAGACTCTTTGTCCATTACATGACACCAATGGCACCAGACAGCCCCGATATCCAAAAGCACAGGCAAATCATTTTCTTTTGCCTTATCAAACGCTTCCGCGCACCATGGATACCAGTTAACAGGTTGACGAACTGCGGATTTTAGATATGAACCCTTTTCGCTTTTTAAGTTATTCATCGGATTATCGATTATTATATTTTATTTATTACATATGGTATTATAAGCCTCTTCAGCGGTCAGCCCTTCATGCACGACTGCCCTCACCGCCTTAATCATATTAACAGGTTTTTCCGACTGGAATATATTTCTGCCCATATCCACGCCGGCCGCACCGCTCCTCACAGCATTATACGCAAGTTCTAAGGCATCCCTTTCCGCTGTTTTTTTGCCTCCCGCAACAACGACAGGCACGGGACAGGTGTTTATCACCTTTTCAAAATCCTCACAATAATAAGTCTTTACGATGCTTGCCCCTGTTTCCGCCGCAATTCTCACAGCCAACGACAGATAACGTGCATCCCTTGCCATTTCCCTTCCGACAGCCGTAACCGCCAAAACCGGAATACCAAATTTATTTCCTTCGTCAATCAATCTTGCAAGATTTATTATACCCTGTTTCTCATTTTTTGAGCCGATAAATATCGATAAAGCTACCGCGCTTACATTTAATCTTACGGCTTCCTCCATTGAAACGGTAATATCTTCATCGGATAAGTCGTCCTTTAATATGCTTGTCCCCCCGCTAACTCTTAAAACAATGGGAATATCGATGCCCGCATCGATTTGATTTCTTAAAATACCTCTTGTAAGCATTAGCGAATCGGCATAGGGCAAAAGCGGAGTAATAGAGTTTTTAACATCTTCAAGCCCGCTTGTAGGTCCCATAAAATAGCCGTGGTCTATAGCAAGCATAACCGTCCTGTTATCATTTGGTTTAATGATTCTCGAAAGTCTGTTTTTTAAACCGTAATCCATAATGCCTTTACTCCTCCTTTTTTTTAGTTGTATATTGTATAAAGTAACGCTAAGTTTTTGATTATATCTTAAATAATTAAAAACATATAATTTTGTCATGCCCGAATATTTTGTCAACCAGAATATCGTAATCGATATTTTCCTCGTAAAGATTTATGATTGACACCTCGTTTCCGCTAGAAACTTGCGCATCTATAATCCCTTTTAGAGTATCCGTAAAACTGGCTTTTTCCTTCACCAAGTACAATATTTTCATGATAAAATATTCACAATAATATAATAAAAATAAATTAAGTTAATAAGGAAGTTAATAAGGAATTACATAATCATATTCCGGAAATTTTCTTCCGATATCAGCCGTGGATATAAAATTAAATTCATCCTTTTTAAAATTAGAATATAACCCGATGCCGACCAACTTTATCATATTAAGGTAGTTTTCGATAGCAAGAGTATCCTTGACATCAAAATCTTTATCTATCAGATAAATATCGACCCTATCATCCAGCAGGCTAAGGCCTGCCGCCATCCTTAATCCTTCCGAGTGTCCATAAGTATTAGTAAGTATAACGGCAATCTTTTTCATAAAAATCCCACATAATATTATTTTTTTTATTTCCACTCCAACGGTTTCTTCGAATATCTTCCTTATTTTTGTTAAAAGTGCAAAACTAATTTGGCAAATAAAGTTCCAACCATAACCAACGCTAATCCAAGAATTGCAAAAGTCAAATTAGATGTCCAGTTTAATTTTTTATCAACGCTTTCAATCTTTTCCAATAGAATTTTGATCTCACCGTCAAACTTAGTTTCCAAGCCGTTAATCCGCTGGTCGAATTTAGATTCAAGGCTGTTAATCCGTTCGTCGAATTTAGATTCAAGGCTGTTAATCCGTTCGTCGAATTTAGATTCAAGGCTGTTAATCCGTTCGTCGAATTTAGATTCAAGATTATTAATTTTCCCATCAAATTTAGATTCAAGATTATCGATTCTTGCTTCAAAGCTGTTAAACTTTTCGTCAAATTTAGATTCAAGATTATCGATTCTTGCTTCAAGGCTGTTAAACCGTTCGTCGAATTGCGTCTTAAGCCCATTAAACTTTTCGGTAAAGAGCTTTTCCTGACCGTCAAAACGAGCGTCGAAATATTTTTCGGGAGAAACCGATAAGCTCATATTCACAAAATCATCCTCTTTTTTGAATTCTTCCATTAAATCTCCTTTTTAATTATAACATTCAAATTATTTTTTTCAAATTACAAATTTGCGATTTATTTTATTATTATACTAAACGAATGTTAAAAAATGATGACCGGAATATTAAAAATGGATGAACTTTTTGTTACGATTTGGTTAAGATAGAAGGAAATAAAAAAAGCGAGGGGATTAACCCTCGCTTTAATTTTATGACAATCAGGCATAAACCCGATTAGAATGCAAAGTCAAGACCTGTGCCTAATGTATCGTCTTGAGATTTATTGGTGAACAAGTATCCAAGATACCAATGGGCGTTGTAAGCTAAGTTGTATTCAGCATTAATTGCAAACGCATCTTTTATGCCTTCATTAGTGCAATCGTTGTTGCTTGCGTAGGTTCCTGATTCATATAAACCGCTATTGCTTGCGCATAATGGAGTACTACTAATATATTGATTAAAACCTTCCTGAAGGTCTTTATGCGTCCAGGAATACTGGGCATAATCTGCAGAAAGCATTAAACCCTTACCAATTTGCGGAAACAAATATCTTCCATAAACCTCAAAGGTTGAGTAACCATTGCTTGAATTGGTATTACCGACATTACTAGAACCGACATATAACTGGGTAGCCGGTAACGATGGATTTCCATATGGATGATTATCGCTCTGAACCATGTATGTCAAGCCAAGCTCGTAAATATCGTTGGCAAGGTCAAGGTCAACGCCGTTTATCGTTACACGGTTAGTCCAAGAACCAGCATTCCCATTGAAAGGTTCTGCAACTGTTGCCCCGTAATAACCAAATTCTAACTGACCCATTGGGATTGGATAATATTCCTTTAACTGATAGGAATACTCCATAGCATTAGATACAGAAGTATCACCACCACTACTATTTACTACTGTTGCCGCCTCTCCTGTTCCACTTCCCGCATCATTCGTAACCGTTACTTTATACCACAAATGGTAACCGGGCGTTCCGTAAAGGGCAAATCCTTCATTTCTTGCGTGGATTAAGTTAGCTGCTTCACCGTCATAACCTACGGCTAATCCCTGCCCATTTCCTACGGGACCGCCAAGAATGTAGAACGGCATCTGTCTGTAAAAATACGGGCTTGCTGTTGTAACCTCACCGAGCTTTAAGTTAAGCAAATGCGACGGAACGCCGTATCCACTTCCAAGACCGTTGATTGATGCAAATATCTGTTTCTGTGCGAATGCTGGAGCTGATGATGTTCCATTAGATTTCAGAAAGGTTGTTGCACTGTTGTAATGGACATAAAATGAAATAGAATTTGCCAACGGAGTATAAATCTTAAATGCACCGGCCGTCACTAAATCAGCCTCTGCGCTAAATGCATCCGTTGCGGATGATACATGTTCATTTGTATAGTGTTGATAACCGATAATCGGCTCGATCATAACCGGAATAGGCCATGGGTTTGGAAGGCTTAAACCATCGGTTATCTGTGTTGCATCGGATGGGGTTCCGTTTGTTCCGGGAAGCCTGAAGCCGTTTCTCCAGAAAGCCCTGCCGAACGGGTTTAAATTTGGAAATACCGTATGACAAACTGCGCATGAAAAATGGTACTTTTGCGCAAAAGCCGGAATTGCGTTTGCTTTTTTTGGCGCCATAGCAAAAGAAAACGCCAAAATGAGCAAGGAAACCAGAGTTACTGCCAATTTCTTTTTCATAACTTTCCTCTCTCTAAAAGTTAAAAATTAATAAAAAAACAAACCAACACTTAACAAACTACAAATCCCTGCCCAAATGTACTGCAGAGATGACATGTTTTAATCTCTTTCCTCTTTTCCACCTCCTTAAACATTTTTAATTTTTTCACATTATCCCAAAATTGCCGATAGAAATCTTTAAAATGGTTTTAGAGTTATATTAACACTGGATTCCCGCCTACGCGGGAATGACACCCGTTGGGTGAAAAGTTAAATCCCCGCAAAGTCATTCCCGCGTAGGCGGGAATCCAGAAAAATAATTTTCTATCGGCAATTTTGGGATTATCAATTGCAATATATTAATAGGCTTAAAATACGCCGCTTTAATTCCAATTATATTATATATATTTATATATATCTAAAATTAAGTTTTGTCAATAATTAAATTAAATAAATTTGATAAATAAATTAAACTTCTAAGACTTAAAGCGGCTTTAATTTATCTATTTTTTTACATAAACTATGTATTCGGGAAGGTTAATTTCATAAAATAAGAAATCGTGATTGGTTTTTTTGCAGTAGCTTTTTAAATCCTCGACAATACCCCCATCGGAAGCTATTACCTTTAATACGGAGCCTTCAGGAATGTTTTTAAACTCCTCCGCCACTTTCATAATGGGGACTGGACAGGATAACCCAAATGTGTCAAGTTCGTAATCGTGTTTCATAATTTATCTCTTATACTCTTACAACACCTCTTCACTCCCGCAAGTGGAGAGGAGGGGTGTTGTCTGCCTCAATAAATGCGAGTATGTCAAACATGCTCAAGAATGTCGCTTTCGTCGTGTTCCGGTGTTTCGACTCTTCCGATGGGACCTTTGCCCGCCTTTCTTGCCCTGTAATCTTCCACGGCGAGATGAAGCGCATCCGCGGCAAGATTGGAACAGTGCATCTTAACGGGGGGGAGTCCGTCCAAAGCCTCGGCAACGACCTCGTTTGATATTTTTTCAGCCTCTTCCAGAGCTTTCCCCTTAACAAGCTCGGTTACCATAGAACTTGTGGCAATTGCAGCCCCGCAACCGAATGTTTTAAATTTTATATCGTCGATTTTATCGTCTTTAACCTTGATATATATTTTCATTATATCGCCGCAAGTGGGATTGCCAAGTTCCCCTACACCGTCCGCATTTTCTATCTCTCCGACATTTCTTGGATTTTGAAAGTGATCCATAACTTTTTCCGAATATACCGGCATAACATACCTCCATATTTTATATTATCTTTATCTATATTTTATTTATATTTATACTTATACTTTATTCTTTCTTTTAACCTCTTCGTAAAGAGGAGACATCTGCCTTAATTTATCGACTATCGGAGGGAGTTCCTTTACAAAATAAGCGGCATCTTCCATTGTATTATCCTCACCGAGCGAGATGAGTAAAGAGCCTTGAGCAAGTGCAGGGTCAACTCCTATTGCGCTTAACACATGTGAAGATTTTAAAATCTTGGATGTGCATGCTGAACCGCTTGCCACCATAATCCCGTTGTTGTTCAACCACATAAGCATCGACTCGCCCTCGATATATTTAACGACAAAGTTTAAATTGTTAGGAAGCCTTTTTTCAGGATGACCGTTTAAATATACCTCGTCAAGTCCGCTTAACACCCCGTCCATAATCTCTTTTTGGATGGGAAGTAAATGCGCCGTTCTGTCTTTTAATTCCTTTTTTGCCAACTCACATGCAACACCTGCCCCAACAATTGCAGGGACATTTTCCGTACCGGCTCTCCTGCCAAACTCCTGAATACCGCCATCGATTAAAGGCATTATCCGCACGCCTTTTTTAAGATAAAACAGCCCTGTTCCTTTTGGTCCGTAAAATCTGTGTGGCGAGGCAGAAAGCATATCCACACCTAATTCTTTAACATCCGTTTCAATAAACCCGCAGGAAGTGTTTGCATCTGTATGTATATATGCCCCTGAATTTTCATGCACTATTTTAGAAATTTCTTTAATATCCTGAATAGTTCCAATTTCGTTCGAAGCGTGTGTTATACTAACGAGAATCGTATCTTTCCTTAAAGCGTTTTTAATATCTTGAGGATTAACCGTACCGTATTTGTCAACGGAAACTTCGCTCACCTCAAAACCAAGTTTAACTAAAGACTTAACGGCGTTTAAAACGCTAAAATGTTCTATTTTAGAGACTATAATATGTTTCCCCTTATCCATTCTGGCAAAAGCCGTTCCTTTAATGGCAAGATTGTTAGATTCAGAACCGCTTGAAGTGAATATAATCTCGTTACTTGCAGCGTTCAAAATGTCCGCCGCCTGAAGCCTTGCCCTGTTCAACGCCTCTCTTGGCTCGTCGCTAAGCGTATGAATACTCTGCGGGTTACCGTATTCCTGAATAAAAAAAGGCTCCATCGCCTCTTTTACCTCCGGTCTCATCATTGTTGCCGCAAAATGGTCAAAATTTATGATTTTCACTTTTTCCTCCGCGTCTTAAATATTAAACTTAAACATTAAAACATCAAAAACATTTCATATAACAAGTAAAACATACTTTACTAAATTAGTCAAGTATTATTTCAAAAAAAATTTTCATTAGAAAAAAGGGGTCTGATTTCAAATCAGACTCCTTTTTTCTAAACAAAAATGATGCTTACTTTAATGAGTCTAGGTATGAGGCAAGCTCAAAAAGCTCTTTTTTGGAAAGCATTTTGTGGTCGGGCATAATAGCCATATATGTTTTACCGTTTATCTTAACCATAGAACCAGATTTAAAATGTTTTGAAGGTGTCGCAATTTGTACCTCAAGCCATTTGATAGAATGTTTAAGCGCACCTTCTTTCGAGAGATTAGGTCCAATATTTCCACCCTTTCCGTTTATAGTATGACAGGCAAAACAATCAATCCCTGTTTTGTTAGAGTGAATGAGCTGGTATCCAAGCTGCGCGGCCGATAATTTAACCGGCGCAGTAATCGCATGAATAACAATATAACCTAAAACAATAACAAGAACGATAAAAATAATTGTAAAACCCTTTTTCATAAACCCCCCTTAATTTATACTTAATTTATATTTAAAAATTTAAATAATTTATTTTGTTTTAATTTTAAGTTAACCGTTTAATTTAATATCGTTAATATCGTTATCAATAATCAAATTTCATCAAGGAATTAATAGTATATGGCTTTAATTTATCTCTTCCGTTTAAAAATGAAAGCTCGGCCAAAAATACCGTATCCGCCACATTTGCACCAAAACCCTTGACAAGGTCGATTGTCGCAAGCGCCGTGCCGCCGGTTGCCAGAACATCATCGGCTACAATTACCCTATCCCCTTTTTTTAATGCGTCCTTATGAATTTCTAACGTTGCGCTTCCATATTCAAGGTCATAGTTTAACGAACTGCACTCATATGGAAGTTTACCGGGCTTTCTAATTAATATTACCCCTGCTCCAAGCCTGTAAGCAAGCGCTGAACCAATCACAAAACCCCTCGCCTCTATACAAACAACATAATCAATATTTTCGTTTAGATACTTATTTACAAGACTGTCGATGGAAAATGCAAAAGCCTTTGGGTTTGCAAGGAGAGGTGTAATATCTTTAAAATTAATCCCTTTTTTAGGAAAATCTTGAATTTCCCTGACAAAACCCTTTAAATCATCAATTGAACTGACGATGCCTAACTCATCCATAGTTTATTCACCTCGACTAAAAAAACTAAATTATTATATATTATCATAAAATTAAATTCAAATACAAAAAAAACAGGAAAATGGACACCACATCAAGCAAAGCCTGACACCCCTCCAAAAGAGGGAAATTATTTATAGAGCCCAAGCCTGAGTTTAATTACAGTAAAAAAGGCTTCAAAAATAATGCCGTTTGACATCTTGGATTTGCCCCTAGTTCTTTCATAAAATATTATCGGATATTCCTCAAAACCTTCACCTGCCTCTTTCTTCACCCTATATTTCATTTCAATTTGAAAAGCATACCCCCTTGAGTTAATGCCGTCTAAATTTATCTTTTTAAGACAGTTTACATCGTACATATTGAAACCGCCCGTCAAATCATCTATTTTAACCCCTGTAATTAATTTAGCGTAAATATTGGCAAAATATGATATTAAAAGCCGCTTCATACTCCAGTTTATTATCCTTATTCCACCTATATATCTTGAACCAACAATCATCCCATATTTTTTATCATTCATAAGGCTGATAAAACCGGCAATTTCATCCGGATTATGGGAAAAATCGCAATCCATCGTAATAACATAATCAAAACCCCTGTCTATGGCAAACTTAAATGCCGCGACATAAGCCGTTCCAAGACCTGATTTCTTTTCCCTTTCGATTAAAAACAGATTATTTTTAAATCTGCCAGTATTTTCATTCTTTCCGTTATTTTCAATAAAACTTTTCACGATTTCCCACGTTCCATCCTGCGAGTTATCGTCTATTATAACAAGGCTTATCTTAATGTTTAATCCCTTAACCGTTTCATTGTCGTTTAGATTTAAAACTGATTTTATCATCTTTCCGACATTTTCTTTTTCATTATATGTGGGTATTGCCACGAGTATGTTCATAAAAAATAAATAAAAATTAAATCAATACATCCTTCTTTTAATATGTATTATAGCCTTTTTTGCGTTAAAATCTTTCATCAAATACAGATAATATACCCTAACAGGTCTAAATTTAACATATATATCAAGTCTGCCTATTTCTTTTATGGATTTAAAATCCTTCTTATATGTCCGTATCGGATTTATCATATACTTATTATCCATTATAAAAATTGCATTTTCCCCGTTTATTTTGTTTAAATTTTGCCATAAGTCGTATTGATTTAAAAATCCGGATATGTTGTAAATATTCCTCGCAGGCTTATATCCTCCGTAATAGACAAGCTCATCGGCTATGGCATAGTGATGCGTCAGGATAAAAAGCGGATGATAAACGGCTTCACACCTTTTAAAAACAATGCCGATATATTTTGCACTCATTTTCCACCCAAAAAGATCATTCGTTATATCTGCCGTTTTTGGTTTTCCGGGGATATGTGGTATTAATGAAAATATTTCGCTTTTTTTAAGCTGCTTTTCCTTATCGATATATCTTATTATTTTTCCTACCGGTATTGAATTATAATAAATCTGATTGTATAAAACAAAACATAAGAAAAAGCCAAAAAAAATTGCAAAATATACATAAGATTTGGCGGCATTTAATTTGAATTTTTCCCAGAGTTTCATCCGGTTTCCTTTTCCGCTAATCCTATCCGCAACATACCCCATAATAGGAAATGCGGTCATATAACCTATATCTGGCCAGTGAACAAGAATCCTATGCGAATATCCGTTTACAATAAAGAAAACTAAAATAGGAAGCGATAAACAGATGGAATATAAAAACCCCTCGGCAATATCCGCGTAGGATTCTGCCTTCAGGTTATCAATAAAGGGGTCTGATTTGAAATCAGACCCCTTTATATTTAAATCATGCCGCTTTTTAAACAAAACAAATTTTATAGAATAACCGAATGTTCCAATTAAAAACAGATAGATAAACGGCGTAATTACTAAAAATTGCCCAAGCCATCCGTCTATAAATAGAGAAATTCCGGGCGTAGGGTGTGAAAAACCGTGTGAAAGCTGAAATTTAAAGGATATAAAATTATGCGTAAAATTCCAATAAATTACAGGTGAGAAAACAAGAAGGGCAATAGCAAGAGCCAGATACGGATAAAATGTTTTTAAAACAGCCCTATTTTTCTTAGAAACTAATAAATATAAGAAAACGGAAGGAGGGATTAAAGCCGCGGTATATTTGCTTAAAAATGCAAGGCCCAAAAAAACCCCGGTAAGTATCCATAGCAATAAGCTATCATTGAACCTTCGCTGTTTTTCTAAACCATCTTCGGCTTTACCTTTTTTATTTCTGTACCCGAGGGTTTTATAAAAGATAACTAAAAAACACAGATAGAAAAACAAAAGAGACGCGTCAGGCATCATCATAACGGATAGAACGGTACTAAATATTAATGCCGATAAAAAAAACAAAAAAGCAAAAAAAGATGCCCTTTTATTTCTAAAGAGCAAATACGAAAGATAATATATTAAAAAGCCGTCTAAAAACGAAAAAATAATCGCGCCGAGCCTGACACTAAGCTCGCTCTTTCCAAAAAGCTTAGTAAAAAAATAGATAATATAACTGACGAAAGGGGCATCGTCAAGGTAACCAAACGACGGTTTTAGCGACCAGACATAGTAGTGAGCCTCGTCATTGCCCAAGTTTAAAGTGGAGGCAAGATGTAAATGTATAATGAAAACTAATACGGATAATAAAATTAGATAAAATTCATACTTATATCTA
This sequence comes from bacterium, assembly GCA_021798015.1. Lineage (GTDB taxonomy): Bacteria > SZUA-79 > SZUA-79 > Acidulodesulfobacterales > Acidulodesulfobacteraceae > Acidulodesulfobacterium. The sequence continues at coordinate 22,328 of JAJZYP010000009.1, read as the reverse complement.
TCGTAATATGTATTAAAATATTCCAAAAGTTTATCTATCGCCCTTTCCAATTTATAAAGCCTTTATCCCGCTTATTTTTTCAAATACATAATTAAACCGCTCGTTTAATTCTAAAGACGCATCTACTGTTATAAAACTAATATTCGCGGCATCTTTTTGGTTTTGAAATGATGACAAATTCTTGAACTGCGGCTCGGGCTCCTCAAACACCCTTTTTTGGTTCAGGTAAACCGATATATCGGCTTCCGAATATTCTTTTTCAAATTTTCCACCCACGTCATCAGTCCCCTTTTTTAAGCCTGATATCTTTTGACCTCCCTCTTTTCTCTTTTCAAGCCTTCTTAGTATAACTTTTTCTTTATCCCCATATATTTTAGAGTATATAATAATAAAATGACAGTCTTTTTTTTTAAAATAGTCAATAAATTTTTCTCTGTGCTCTCTCTTTAAGAATGTTGCATCAAATATCACATTTTTACCTTCGTTAAACCGCTTAACCCCTTCTTGGAACATATTGTCATAAACCATTTTACTTGCATTCCTGCCATATTTAAATATTTTATCCGTAAAGCCAAACATCTCTTGCCTTAATCTGTCTGATTTTATGTTTTGAGAATAAAAATAGTTTGCCAGCAAATCGGAAAGAATGGTCTTTCCGCTGCCGGATAAACCGATATTAAGAATAACAACGGGTTTTTTTAAAAACTCAATATAAAACAGGGCTAAATTTAAATGTTGTAAGCCTTCTTTAAACCTGTTAGAGAGGAAAGAAATCTTTGTCCTTACGATAGACCTGTATGTTTTAAAAAAAGGAATTATAAAAGGTTCATATTTTTCATATTCTTCTATATCGCTTTTGTAGTTGAAAAACCCCTTGTAATAATTAAAAAATAGGACGGATTCATAAAAAAAGCCGTTAAACTCAAAATCCATAAGTAAAAATGCAATATCTAAATACAAATCCTGATTTCTAAACTTCTCGTTAAATTCCACGCAATCCATTAAACACACGCCGTTAATCCTTCCTTCATCGATAACGGCTACATGTTCCATTCTTAAATCGCCGTGCAAGTCTTTAATAAAACCGTTTTTGATCCTGAAATTTACAAACTCGTTAAATAACCTCGATTGTAAGAACTCATCGTAAGACTTCTCCATATATTCGAGAATACCCGCAAGGCTGTTTACATCAACTCCCGCAGCGCTTTTAGCTTCATTTACCCATTCGGCTTCATTAAAATCCTTAAAGCCGCTTACAAGTTTTTTAACGGATAAAAGGTTATCCTCCCAGTTCTCCCTATAAACCTCAGTTTTACCAAAACTACTTATCCTTTTTGACGATTTTGCGTTTTTATGAAATAGATAAATTCTTCTTGCAACCCTTTTTAAAACATCTAATTTATTAAATTTATAATTTTTAACGTCATTTTTATTAAACGAATCCAATATATTATTTAAAAACCTTTCGCCGTCCACATGCCTCATTCTTACAAAAACATCCTTTAATGCTCCGCCTTTAAACCCGATAAAAATATCTTCATTTTTTTGCCTTAATTCCACCAAATCCAGATATATACCGGAACAAGTCCTTCTATTTAAAGACAGTTCCTTTCTTGCAAAAAATTTTCTTTTTTCTAATGATGAATAATCCACAAACCTAAAATTAACGGGTTTTTTTTGTTTATAGACAAATCCGGGCGTTATAAAAACGCGTGATATGTGGGTCTGGATGATACTGATTAAGTTCGAAGAGATTTTTTCATATTTAGATATAGCGCCGATAATTTCCTTGGTTTTTTCAGGCTCAGTTATTAGCATTTGAAATTAACCGTCCATTCCTGCTTCTTTAGCCATATTTTTAAGCTTTTTTAACGCCTTAACCTCAATCTGTCTGATGCGCTCTTTAGTGAGATTAAAAATAAGTCCTATCTCATTAAGCGTCATCGGCTTTTCATAGTTAAGTCCGTATCGTAGTATTATGACCTTTCTTTCTATATCACCAAGCATTAAAAGCCATCTGTTTAATAGTTTTAATGTCTCTATTTTATCGAGCATATCAAAAGAGGATGTATTTTCCTCATCCTCTTTTATAACATTTGCAAGGGCTAAATTTTGTTCACCATCCTGATTTTGATTCTGCGCAAAGGAAAAATCAAGGGAGTAAATATTTCCTATAAAACCCAAAATCTTTTCAAGTTTTTTTTCCTCGATTCCCATATGTTTTGCAATTTCACCCATATTTGGTTCTCTTTCCAGCTCACCTGTCATATCCCTTGCCGCCCTTGAATATTTAAAAAGGTTTTCGGAAATATGTATAGGAAGCCTTATAAGCCTGCCGGAATTTAATATCCCCCTTTCGATAGACTGTCTTATCCACCATATAGCGTAAGTTGAAAACCTAAAGCCCTTTTTAGGAATAAATTTATCGACAGCCTTCATAAGCCCGATATTTCCTTCCATAATTAAATCGTCAAACGAAAGTCCTCTTCCAAGAAATCTTTTTGCCACATTAATGACAAGCCCAAGGTTAGATTTAATCATTAAGTCTCTGGCTTCTTTATCCCCATCCTGAACTTTTAAGGCAAGATTATACTCCTCTTCTTTTGTTAAAAGAGGGTATTTTTTAAGATATTTTAAATATTGCCGGGATATAATATTATCGGCAAACGGAGCGGCGGCGGCTTTTTCGCTGTTTTCTAAGGCTACAGACTCGGCATCTTTATTAGTTTTTGTTCCCAAGATTATAAATAATTAAAATAAATGGTTAAGATTTAAAACCGTCCTTACCTATAAGTCTTACAAAATTTGCAGGGGCAATATTATTAGAATACATTTTACCATTTTTCTTTTCTATTACAAAAATATTTTGTAAATCGCCATTTTCAAGAGGCATAACCATTGTTCCGCCCTCGCTTAACTGGGCAAAAAGCGCCTCTGGAACATCGGGGGGGCAGGCCGTAACAAGTATCCTGTCGTAAGGGGCGTATTCCTTAAACCCGATCGTTCCATCGCCAATAATAAATGTAATATTATGAATGTTAAGCTTTCCGACAATATCCCTTGCCTTTAAAGATAAATCCCTTATGCGTTCTATCGTAAAAACATTCATACAAAGCATGGACAAAATCGCCGCCTGATAGCCCGAGCCTGTTCCTATTTCAAGAATTTTATGGCTTTTATTTAAATGAAGAGACTGCGTCATTAAAGCGACAGTGTAAATACTGGATATTGTTTGATTATGCCCTATGGGGAGAGGTATGTCCGAATAACTTAATTCTTTTAACGATTCCTCTACAAATTTCTCTCTTGGAATTTTTCTTAACGCATCCAATACATTTTTATCGGTAATTCCCTTCACAACGAGAGCCTGTTCGGTAACCCTGTCTATGGAGTTTTTAAAATTTATCATAAGGGCTCACCTCTTTTCCCTTGTCCCCTCCCACAGGATGAGGGAAGTCTGGTTTATTTTTAATTTATATTTCTATCTATGTATTGAATACTCAAATCAGGATTTAATATTATAAAGGAAATCGATATTTTTTAATTTTTCCATTGCCTTATAATTTGTCATATCGAGGTGTATAGGAGTAATTGAGATAAGTCCATTATGAACAGCCTCGTAATCGCTTCCCGGAGCATCTTCGAACCTTATATTTTTCCCCCAAATCCAGTAATATTTTTTACCGCGAGGATCTATCTTTTCAACAACAAAGTCCTCGAAATAACGCTTACCCTGTTTTGTTATGCGATATTCAAAGCTGTTTTGTTTATTTATTATCGTTTGCGGAATATTTACATTAAGCAGGGTATATTCAGGAAGGAAATACTTATGAACGAAAGCGGCAAGATTTGAAACAAACTCAGCCGCCCTTTGAAACGATAACTCAAGATCATCTTCAAGAGACGGGTCTTTTGGCAAATACCCGCCGCCTTTGTTTACAACCAATGAAACGGCTATCGATTTTATTCCCATAATAGCCCCTTCCATCGCCGCAGACACGGTTCCGGAATAAATAACATCATCACAAATATTGCCGCCGTAATTTATACCCGATATGATTAAATCAGGTTTGGACTTTAATATGGAGTGAACGGCAATATTAACGGCATCCGTGGGTGTACCGTCAACGGAAAATATATCCGGTTTGATTTCATTAACTCTTAACGGTCTATCGATGGTTAAAGAGTGGGAACTTGCGCTTCTTTCTCTGTCGGGGGCAACAATCACGACATCGGCAAACTTTTTAAGCTCTTCAAATAAGATATTTATACCTGTTGCATAAACTCCGTCATCGTTTGAAAGAAGAATATTCATTGTTATTTTTTTCTCGATAACAAAAGGGACTTAATAGAATTAAGCTCATTGTAAATGTTTTTTATAAACAGCGTATTATCATCCTTTTGAGATGATTTTATCTTTATCGCTTTTTTTGCCCCTTCTATGGTAAATTTTTTATTGTATAAATAATCCTTTATCAATAAAAGCTTTTCGATATCGGATTTTAAATAAAGCCTGTGGGAACTTTTAGATTTATATGGTTTTAAAAAAGTAAATTCAGTTTCCCAGTATCTTATGACATAAGGTGCAATATCTATTATTTTTGCAACTTCTCCGATTTTATAATAAAGCTTCTCATCTGCCGGATCCATTTTTATGTTTTTTATTTATTTGTGATTTTAAAACAACCGAGGGTTTAAATTTTAACACCTTTCTTTCACTGATATAAATAGGCTCGCCTGTTTGGGGATTCCGACCTTTTCTTCTTTTTTTTTCTTTAATAATAAAACTTCCAAAACCTGTTAGTTTAATAGGACCGTCAGTTTCGACTTCCGATTTTACAAAATCAAAAAAGGAGTTTACATAAGTTAAAGATTCGGTGGAGGTCAAACCGACCTTGCTGCGAATCTTATTTGTTAGGTCTGATTTAGTTAAAGACATTTATTATCAACACTCCAATTTATAGGACTTAATTGAGGTTAAATTTAACTATCCGGCTTTAAAATTTTAATTTGATGTTGCTTTTTTAACTATGCCCGTAAATGTATCGGGGTCGGTTAAAGCAATTTCAGCCAGAACCTTTCTGTTTAAATTGATTCCTTTCTTGTTAAGTGCATTAATAAATTTTGAATAAGATATATTGTTAGCCCTACATGCGGCATTAATCCTGACTATCCATAGCCCTCTGAACTGCCTTTTTTTAACCTTTCTATCTCTATAAGCGTAATTAAGACCCTTTAAGACAGTCTCCTGCGCCGACTTAAAAAGCCTGCCCCTTGCGCCGTAGTAACCCTTTGCAAGCTTTAAAACCTTTTTATGCCTTTTTTTTGTTAAAATCCCTCTTTTTACCCTTGACATTATTTAACTCCTTTTTATAAATAAGGAACAAGCCTCTTGATATTCATGGCGTCAACCAAATTAACGATAACGCTTTTCTTAAGTCTGTTCTTTCTTTTTCTTGTCTTTGTGGTTAATATATGGCTTTTGTTTGCCTTATAATGAACCAACTTTCCGTTAGCCGTAATCTTAAACCTTTTCTTTGCTCCCCTTTTGGTTTTAATCTTTATCTTTGTCATTTTTAAACTCCTTTTATCGCGCTTTTTTTGCTTTAACCGGAACGATTACAGTGCTGAATGTTCTTTTAACATCGGGTTTAATTGGAAATTCAGGAATACCGAATTCTTTAATGTCTTCGATAACCCTTAATATTACTTTAATCCCCAGTCCTGTATGAACAAGCTCCCTACCTTTAAATACAACGGTTAATTTTACCTTGTTGCCTTCTTTCAAAAAGGCAATTATATTTTTTAATTTAAATTGATAGTCATGTTCATCGGTATTCGGTCTGAATTTAACCTCTTTTATATGAACAACAACCTGTTTTTTCTTAGCTTCCTGAAGTTTTTTACTTTGCTCATATCTAAATTTTCCATAATCCATTATCCTACAAACAGGAGGCGCGGCATCTTTGGACATCTCTACAAGGTCAAGAGATTTTTCCTTTGCAAGTTTAATAGCGGCAAATAAAGATATTATTCCAATTTGTTTGCCTTCTTCATCTATAACCCTGACTTCTTTAGCCTTAATACCTTCATTTACATTTGTCCTAATATTTTTTTGTATGCGAATCTCTCCTTTGTTTTTTAAATTTTAGTATGGTTTTAAGATTATTGCATAATTCATGTTTAGTGTCAAGAAAATTTAGCAGATTATGCCATTTTTGCATATTTACTTTGCGGATAATTTTCTCGCAAAGTATTTTTATAATAACTTTCCATCTTTTTATCGTTTAAGTTTTTATAGCACATTGTTAAATAATATAAAGTCTTTGGAATAATAGGCGTACCAGGGTACTGTTTAAGAACAACCTTAAACATATAAGCGGCAGATTTCCATAGACTCGCATTAAAATAGTAAAGCCCCGTAAAAAAACTGTTTTCAGATAAATCCATATTTATTATTTTAATATATTTAAAAGCCTTTTTTGAATATTTTGAATAAGGATATTTTGATATTAATTCTTCAAACACAAGCTTGGCATGCTTTAAAGGACTCTGGGTTCTTCCAATCGCCTGTTTTCTTTTATAATATGACATAGCTGCATAATACATCGCAAAAGGGGTAAATTTAGATCTGGGGTGAAGATGAATAAAATCCATATAAGCCCCTTGCGCTTCTATAAACTTTCCTTCCAGAAAATAGGCGTCGCCAAGTTTTAACTCCGCCTTTTGTGCATTGTGGTATGTAGGATAGTTTTCGATAAGGGCTTTAAAATTTTTAGCCGCTCCGGAATAATTGTGCTGTTGGGCATAAAAAATGCCCTTTTTGTAATAAACATCGGGGGGCAGTATATGCTTTTTGACATTTTTAGCGCATCCGGTTAAAAGGATAAAGGATGCCGAAGATATTGTTATTGCCATTATGGCTATAACTAATAGCCGATATATTTTACTTTTCATATCACTCCGATTAACAATATTACTCTTCAGTTAAAATAGTTTATATGAAATACCTTACTCCCTTTTGAAACCGCCACTTTTATTTTAACATTATAAAGATAATCGTCAACATTTATTTTCAAAGGAATTTTAACCCCGTCTTTTGGAATATAATCTTTAAAATAAATAGTCTCGAGCATCTTTTTATGCTTTACGATGGTAATTTTCTTAATAAGATATTTTTTGTTGACATAAATATAATAATTATTATAGTAACCATTGGATTTTTTATGATATTCAAAGAAAAATCCGCTGCCCGTATTGTAAAAAACATAGGAATTTTTAATTTTATGAAGGCTGTTCAAATTTAAAAAAATTCTAAACACCCGAAAAAGTTTTTCATACAAAAGTTTTTTACCTTGATATTTTTTATTAAAATAAATGATTTTAATCCTCTTACTTCCCGAATCAAAAAATGCAGCCTTATCTTTGCCCTTGATTATTTTAGCATAAAAAAGCAGATCACCATACATATCGAAAATGGTAAACTTTATATATTTGTTTTTAACATATTTATAAAGCCCCGCTTCTTCAAAGGAAAAATCGTCACTGTTTACTGTTATTACAAGTCTTCCCGACATTCCTTTAAAATTTTCATAATTCTTTGCAAGCCCTTTTAAAACCTCTTTTTTAGTTTTATAAGTGATTTTAACGGGTTTTTTAAATCTTTCGGGTTTTTTAACATAATAGCCGCATCCGCTAAAACTTAAAGATGAAGCAAATAAAATCATTAGGACAACGGGTATAGCTATATATTTTAGTTTTAAGGGTTTCAAAATTTTATTAATTTAATTTTCACAAATATTTTCTTCTTCATCTATTACCAATACCGCGGGCAGTTCAGCGTTTCCTTTGGTAATATCCAAAAACTCAAGATATGCCGCTTCATCATTATCTATATTATAAAGTTTAAAACTTTCCTTTTTAAACAAAAATTTCCTTATTAAAGCCTCGACCTCCTCCGCCCTTGTACCCACACATCCGTATATTTTTATCATTGATACAGGATATAGTTTAATATAGTTTAAAATTTCTAAATTGAGATTTTATTTGTAAATAAATCCTCTAATATTTTTTCGATTTCGTTAAATTTTGAAATGTCGGTTGAGCCTCCCTGGGCGAAATCCCTCTTTCCTCCGCCTTTTCCACCGACCTGTCCATTTAAAAGCTTAACTATTTTGGATGCATCGATAGCGCCTTCGGTAGAGCAGATATAAATTAATCTCTCTTTATTAATTAAAGAAATAAAAATCACGACACTGTCCCCCTCGGGAAAATCCTGCCTCGATTTTAATATATTAATCAATTCCTTAAGGTCATCCTGGGATAAATCTTTAAATTTAGAAATTAAGTAATAGATAGAGCCAATGTTTTTAAATTCTTTAACAAGCCTTTCAGATTCAAATGTGTTCAATTTTAACTTAATATCGCTATTCTCTTTTTTTAAATATTCGTAGTCATAATAAAGATTTATTATTTTATTATATATATCCGACTTTGAAACCCCTAACAATGAAGCAATATTGTTTAAATTATCTTCTTCGATGTATAACTGATTTAAATAGTTATAGCCTGTAACCGCCTCAATTCTTCTTACACCGGAAGCAACGGAAGATTCGCGCATTATTTTAAAGAATCCTATCTCTCCGGTTCGGGTTACATGTGTTCCCCCGCAAAATTCCTTTGAAACATCCCCCATTGAAACAACCCTAACCCTATCTTCGTATTTTTCGTCAAAAAAATGAAGCGCTCCCGCATCAAGCGCAGATTTAACATCAAGCTCTTCTACTTTAACCTCGAAATCGGAAAAAATATACTCATTCGTCAGAGATTCCACTTTTCGCAACTCACTGTCCGAAATAGGCTTTGCCTGCGAAAAATCGAATCTCAATCTTTCCGAATCCACAGACGAACCCTGCTGAATAACATGGCTTCCCAAAACAGTTCTTAAAGCGCTCTGTAGAAGATGGGTGGCGCTGTGATTTGACGCTGTTTTTTTTCTAATATTTTTATCGACCGTAAATCTTGCAAGGGCTGGCGCGTTATATTTTCCGAATATCCTTCCATAGTGCAATATTATGCCGCCTTTTGTCTTAAAAGTATTGGAAACCCTTAAATATCCATCTTCCCATTCTATTATCCCAGCATCACCGGATTGACCGCCAGCATCGGGGTAAAATGGAGTAATATCCGATATTATATAGCCTGCATCGCCCTCTTCCACATTGTTTGTTAATTCGCCCGATTCATTTAAAAAACCAAGGATTTTACCGTTATCGTCAAAATTGTTATATCCTGTAAAATTTGTCTTTGGAAAACTTAAGTCGATGTCTAAAATATTAAATTTTTCTTTTTTTTGTTTTGAACCGCTTCTCTGAATATCCATAAGCTCATCGAATCTTTTTATATCTAAGGATAAATTATTTTCCGATGCGATATCTATGGCTAAATCTACGGGAAAACCGTTAGTATCATAAAGTTTAAAGATAAAGTCACCCGGTATAATTTTCTCCTTATTATTTTTTAGCTCCAATATCTTTTCCTCAAGAAGTTTTAGACCAAAACCAATAGTGTCGTTAAATTTTTCATACTCTTCGGACATTATTTTCCAGAAAGCTGTAAGGCCGTCTCTAACCTCTGGGTAAAATCCACCCATTGTAATCACGACAATATTTCCTAAATATATTAAATTTTCTAAGGTGAGATTAAGTTTTAAAGAAAATCTTATAAGCCTCCTCATTATTCTTCTAAAGACGTAACCCCTGCCTTCATTTGAAGGAAAAACCGATTCGGCAGACAAAAACATTGATGTCCTGATATGATCGCTTATTACCCTGACGGCAGTATCATAACTTTCATCCCCGCTGTTATACATTTTACCTGTGATGTTATCTATCTCATTTATGTACGGTTTAAAGACATCCGTGTCATAATTAGATTTTACATTTTGCAAAACCCTTAAAATTCGTTCAAGTCCCATGCCCGTGTCTATCGACGGTTTTGGAAGTTTTGCAATGGCGCCTTTTATGTCTTTGTTAAACTCCATAAAAACAAGATTCCAAATCTCCAAATATCTTCCGCAATCACAGTTTATATCGCACTCTTTATGTCCTGATTTTTTATTCCCCGTATCGAAAAATATCTCACTGGAATAACCGCAAGGACCGGTTTCTCCCATTTGCCAGAAATTTGAATCATCCCCAAACTTATAAATTTTACTTTCGTCAAACCCGATAATGTCTTTCCATATAAAATAGCTCTCCTTATCCTTTTTATGAACCGAAACATAAAGACGGTTTTCATCCATCTCCAAAATATCTTTTAAAAATTTATGGGCATAGATAATGGCATCCTTTTTAAAATAGTCTCCAAACGAAAAATTTCCAAGCATTTCGAAAAAAGTATGATGACGCGAAGTTTTGCCGACATTTTCCAAGTCGTTATGTTTGCCGCCCGCTCTCATACATTTTTGGATAGTTACGGCTCGTAAAAATGGCGGCTTAACCTGACCTGTAAAATACTCTTTAAATTGAACCATACCTGCATTAGTAAACATAATGGACTCGTCGCCCGCAGGAATTAAAGAGGAACTCGCCACAGGGTTATGCCCTCTTTCCTTAAAATAGTTTATAAATACTTCTCTTAATTCGCCTGACAGTAAATTTTTCATCGTTAAAAACCTTTAACCCTTTCTGTTTATAATCATTTCTAACCGATTTAACTTATATTTAATATACCTTCGATAACATCAGAAGAAAATCCTCTACGCTGTAAAAAATCATATAGCTTTTTTTTAAATATCAGGTCGTTTTCTTTATATTTAATTAGCGAAACCGTTTTTTTGTTTAAAGCCTTAACAGCTATATCCTTTTCTTCCTCTTTAGTATAAAATTTACCGATAAATTCATCTACGAGCTGCTTATTTATTCCTTTTTTATATATATCATAACTTAATTTTATCCTTCCGATAAGTTTTCCCTTACCAGTTTTTATAAGGCGTTCTACAAGGGCTTCATCATTTATATAGCCGTATTCTTTTAATTTTTTAACGGTCTGGCTTATCTCATTGGTCGAAAACTTTTTTTTAATCAGCTTTTCCAGCATCGATTTTTCCGAATAGGACTTCATGGAAAGAAGCTTAAGAGAATAATCTAAAGGCGTCCCCGTAGTCTTCAATTTTCTTTTCGATATATTATTTTGCGATACTTTCAACTCTTAACTACCCCAATGTGAACCGGCTGCCTTATTGCCTAAAAACTCGGTTACACCTGCATCTGTCGCGTTTACTCCCGATATTAATAAAGCAAGGTCATTTGGCGAAGTAGATTCGGCTAAGGCGTCTTCATAGGTAATTAAACCGGCCTTATAAAAATTATAGAGGGATTGGTCGAATGTCTGCATTCCATATTGAATATTGCCGCTCTTTATATAATCTCTAATGCTTGCCGTCTTATCCTCATTGGCAATACACTCTTTTATTGTCTCTGTTCCAACCATTACCTCAATAGCAGGAAGTCTGCCCTTTTTATTAGCCTTAATAATAAGGCGCTGGGATATTACGGCTGAAATTACCGATGCAAGCTGTATCCTGATCTGTTTTTGCTGATACGGCGGAAAAACCGCTATAATCCTGTTGATAGTTTCCTGCGCATCGAGTGTATGAAGCGTGCTCATAACAAAATGCCCTGTTTCCGCCGCCGTTATTGCGGTCTCGATAGTTTCAAGGTCTCTCATCTCGCCCACCAAAATAACATCGGGATCCTGTCTTAAAGCTTCCCTTAAACCGTGCGAAAAAGAGTAAACATCCATGCCTAATTCACGCTGATTTATTACAGCTTTTATATCTTTATGCAAATACTCTATCGGGTCTTCTATCGTTATAATGTGAACCGCTTTATTATTGTTGATATAATCCATCATCGATGCAAGCGTCGTTGATTTTCCGCTTCCGGTAATACCTGTTACAATAACAAGTCCTCTTTCCTTTAGCGCAATAGATTTTATAATTTTAGGAAGATTTAAAGAATCGAAAGAAGGAATATTAAACGGTATATATCTCATCGCTACGCTTATGGAATTTCTTTGAGAAAATATATTTACCCTGAATCTACCGATGTTAGACAGGCTGTAAGCTAAATCAACATCTCTGTTTTCCTGAAACACCCGAAGCTGATGTTTATCCATCATGCTTGAGGTAATTTTTTCAATTACATCCTTTGACAATATGCCAAAACCCTCTTGAAGATAAATTTCTCCGTCTATTCTGAATATAGGTTGCGAATTTACCTTAAGGTGTACATCGGATGCCCCCATATCGGTGGCTGTTCTTAAAAGCTTTTCTATAAAAGACGGCTGTTCATCCATAGCTATATTGCAATAGATTAATTAATTATATTAATTATACTTTGTTAAAATCCGAAAATAAGAGTTTCACTAAGATTTCTTTGTGCAATTTACTTAAGATTATATTTTACCATAATTTTAGAATATATTTCATCCCTCAAAACTGGATTATTTTTAAGCGATTCTTTCGCTGCCTCCCTTCCCTGACCTAATCTTTCTTTGCCATAACTAAACCATGTTCCTGCCTTTTCTATTATGCCGCTATCTGCGCCTAAATCCACCACATCCCCCTCCAGCGATATTCCGCTGTCATATATTATATCAAACTCGGCTTCTTTAAACGGGGGGGCAACTTTATTTTTAACAATCCTTGCTTTTGTGCGGGAACCAATAACCTCATCCCCTTTTTTAATAGAGCCTATTCTTCTTATATCTATCCTTACGGAAGAATAGAACTTTAGGGCATTTCCGCCGGTTGTGGTTTCCGGAGAACCGAACATCACGCCTATTTTCATTCTTATCTGATTTATAAAAATAACGGAGGTGTTAGATTTTGCTATCGCCGATGTGAGCTTTCTTAAAGCCTGTGACATTAACCTTGCCTGAAGACCCATATGAGCATCCCCCATTTCCCCTTCTATTTCGGCTTTTGGAACAAGCGCCGCAACGGAATCTATAACCAATACATCTATTGAACCGGAACGAACAAGCGAATCAGCAATTTCTAAGGCCTCTTCACCTGTGCCCGGCTGAGAAACCAACAAATCATCCACGTTAACTCCGATTTTTTTAGCATAATTTAAATCGAGAGCATGCTCAGCATCGATAAAGGCTGCAATCCCGCCTTTTTTTTGCGCTTGAGCGACAATTTGAAGCGTAAGAGTGGTTTTACCTGAGGACTCGGGTCCAAAGATTTCAATAACCCTGCCCTTTGGTATTCCGCCTATACCCAGCGCAATATCGAGAGATAAAGACCCTGTTGGGATAGCCTGAATATTTTCGGCAGGCGGCTTCCCGCCAAGTTTCATTATGGCACCCACGCCGAATTGTTTTTCTATTTGAGAAATGGCTAAATCTAAGGCTTTAAGCTTTTGATCGTTTACGGTATCCTTAACCTTATTATCTTTGTTATCCATGGATTTTAAAGACATCTTAACTCCTCTATTTATATAATTTATTTATATAATTATTTAATTAAATTACAGACAATCCCCGTCCGGAAGCTCTGTGGAGAATGACACCGCATTTTTATTAAGTTAATTAATTAAAGTTATAGCTTAAAAAAAGAATAATATCAAGTTAAATTATGGTCCCAAAATTACAGGTAGAAACCCTTAAAATGGCTTTAGTTCACTGTTGTTCCTTTATTAGCGATAAAGGAGTGCCGCTTAGCATCCTGTAAATCCAGAACAAAGCCATTTTTGAGGTATAAGCCTTGATATCCAATCTGGAGCCTGTGAATAAATACTTTCTTACCTCTTTTACTTTAGCCGATGATAAGGCTATAAAAACGGTGCCCACAGGATAATTGTCGTACGGGGTCTTGGGACCCGCAAAACCTGTAACGGCAAGACCAATATCGCTTAAAGCCTTTTTTCTCACCTGATTTGCCATCTCCATAGCGCAACTTTCGGAAACTGCCCCGTCTTTTTCTACAATGCCGCTATCCACCCCTAATATATCGGTTTTAGAATAATTTGAATACACAACACCGCCATAAATAAAATAACCGGATGAACCGGGTAAATCGGTAAGTTTATCGGATATATAGCCCCCGGTCAAAGACTCCGCCAGAGCAATGCTAACACCCTTTTCCCTGAACAAATACGAACAGACTATATTGAGCTCGTCATCGTCATAACCGTAAAGATAATCCTTAAATGTATCTATGATTGCCGCATCTACCACCCTTATATTTTCATTAAGTTTTTGTGTTGAAACCCCGTTTATGTACGCGCTCAAAATAATCTCGCCAAAAGAATATTCAAAATTAAAATTATATTCGAAGTTTTTCTTTAATATCTCAAAAAGTCTTTCGAATTCCTTTTCTTTTAAACCAAATAGCTTGTATTTCCTCAGTTTTATAAAATAATTAACTCCCAATTTTCCAAGCATTTTCCCTAAAACGTGACTTTTGAACATATTTACGGCGTTTTTAGGTTCTAAAGGCATAGCGGCAAAAAATATAGGTTCCGTTAGATAAAAACCTGAAATTCCAGAGTTTTGATTGGGAATAATAAAAGAATTCTCAGGAAAATAACAGGCCTTTTCGTTTGACCGATTTAACTGCTTCTTATTAAAATCGTACACGAGTCTCATTAAATCCATAGCATCTTTACTCTTTGTAAGCTCTTTTTTAAAAACTTCGGCAGCTATATTTTGAGTAATACAGTCATCTTCTTTCATCCCTCCGCAAACTATCACAAATGAACCCTCCGAAGCCATGTAAGACATTACCTTGTAAATGCTATCTCTTTCGGTTTGGGGAAGTATAACGGCTTCTTTAAATCTAAGGTTATAGTTTAGAAGCACCTCCGATAAACCCTTAATAGCTTCCCCCGCTTCAACAAAATTATTATCATCTGCTATAATAAGAATTTTAATATCCATTTATTTTATCTCTTTCAAAGTTCAAAGTTCAAAGCTAAATTCCAACGATTAAAATAATAATAAGCCTTAAAATAATTGCCGAAAATATGGCGGCAACGACATCGTCAAGCATAATGCCGAACCCGCCGGCTATTTTTTTATCTATGTATCTTACAGGAAAAGGCTTTAATATATCAAAAAGCCGAAACAGTCCAAGCCCAACTAAAGCGTAAGGAATGGAAAAAGGTGTCCAAAATCCCCCCATCATAGTTACAAAATACCCAAGAACTTCATCAATCACAACAGGCGAAGGATCTTTGACCCCCATTAACTTTTCCGCCTTGGAGGAATAATATACTCCGGCAATAAAAACAAACAGGCAGATTATCATATATTCATACGGATTTAGCAACCTCAGTAATACGGCATATATAATAAATCCCGCAATAGAACCGACCGTTCCGGGTGCATATGGAAAAAAACCGGCATAAAAAAAGGTTGATATAAATAAAGGTAAATTAAATCCCTTTCGTTTTTCCATTCTATGCCTTCGCCTCCCTCTTCCTTATAGCCCTTAAAATACGCATATCTTTAGTTTGAGATAATAATAGGATAATAAAAAAACTACGGCGATTGAAATTTATATCTTCTCATCTTTATATTTAAAAGTATTGCAACCGCAGACATATCTACAATAACGGATGTCCCGCCATAACTAAAAAATGGCAGGGGAACGCCCACAACAGGCAGTAAGCCGATAGTCATATAAATATTTATTATCGCATGAAGCGCAAGTATGCTAAGCGCTCCGGCTCCAAGCAAAAACCCCTGCAATTTTTTTGTCTGATATACAATCTTAAATCCGCTTATTATGAGTATGAAATACAACGCAATAAGGATTATTCCTCCGAAAAAACCAAACTGCTGGGAGAATGTTGAAAATATAAAATCGGTGTGCTTTGCGGGCAAAAAATTTAAAGTGCTCTGGGAACCGTTGCCGAATCCGTTTCCAAAAAGTCTTCCGGCTCCCACTGCAATCTCCGATTGTATTATATTATATCCTGCTCCCAAATAATCTTTAGCCGGATGCAAAAAAATTAGTATTCTGCTTTTTTGATACGGCTTTAAATGAAACCATAAAACGGGTCCTAAAAATAACGCTATGCCTGTTAAAATTAAAATAGCACTTCTTTTAATACCTGCAAGGTAAATTATTATAATTCCAACAAAAAGGACTATTAATGCGGTCCCTAAATCAGGCTCTTTTGCAATTAATAAAGCGGGTAAAAGGATTATTATCAAAGGGATTATTAATTCCTTAATGGAATAACAATTTCTGTTTTCATAAGAGGTTAAATATTTAACAAGCGCGAATACCAATCCAATTTTCATAAACTCAGACGGCTGAAACGAAAACGTGCCGAGAGAAATCCAGCGGGAAGCGCCATGAGTAATCCTACCCTTTAACAACACGACTATTATTAGTATGAGTATAAATCCGTAAATATAATAGGCAATCTCTATAAGGGTGTTATAATCGACAGATATAATTGCAAACATTAGCAAAAAGGCTATCACAAACCAGATAATCTGCTTAATCGCATACGGGTCAAAGAAGTCTTTATGCCCCACGCTTAACGACCCGTAAAGATTTATAATGCCCATGATAGAAATTATAATAACGGTAAAAAATATTACAAAGTCAAAATTTTTTACATATTCATTATCTAATAATTTCATAAATTAACAAATTAATAAAAATTAATCCTGTAAAATTTTAAATTAAAAACTTGTGTATATAAAACTTGGTAATTTGCTCTTACTCTTAACTTTTTTATGAGCCGGCGGTTTCCACAAGCCCTTTTGCTCCAAATATTTTTCGACTATTTTTTTCGCTATGACTGCCGCATTTGCCCCTAGAAACTTGGCATGCATATCTAAAACAAGCACGGCTATTTTTGGATTTTTTAGCGGCGCAAATCCAACAAACCAGGCATTATCTCTGTATTTTCTCGGTATTTTCTTAATATCGTAAATCGAGTATATTTTTGATATGATCTGCGCAGTTCCGGTTTTTCCGCAAAAAGTTATACCATTAATTCTGCCGTTTACCGCGGTCCCGTAGTTTTTGTTTACAACATCGCAAAGCCCTTTCTTTACTGCCCTCAAATAGCTTTTTTTAATATTTATATGTTTGATAAGCTCTGGTTTCATTTCTTTTAAAACTGTGCCTTTCTGTGACACAATTTTTTTTAATAAATAAGGTCTGTATAGATTACCGCCGTTGGCAATAGCGCTATATGCCGTTACAAGCTGAATTGGGGTAACAAGATCATAGCTTTGTCCAATAATTGCCGAAAGGGTAGAACCTTTATACCAGTGTCTGTGATACGTTGTATAAACAAGCTGTCTTGTCGGTATAAAACCCGGGTTTTCATCAGGCAGGTCTATTCCTGTTTTTTTTCCAAAGCCAAGCTTAAACGCATAGCTTGCCAGTTCATCCATGCTAATTTTCACCCCTAAATGATAGAAATATGTATCAACCGATTCCGCAATTGCCCTATAAAGATTTATTTTAGATTTCTGGTTAGGGTTCCAGTTGTAAAAAACGGCATTACCCAATTTAAAGGTAGGACCGGCATATATTTTTTTCCTTGGTGTAATTAAATGCAAAGAAAGGGCTGCTAAGGCGCCTACTACTTTAAAAGTAGATCCTGGGGCAAGCGCATTCTGAATAGCTTTGTTTTCTAAAGGATGTTGATTGTTTTTTATAATCTTATTCCAACGGTTTTGACTAATCCCTTCGGAAAAGTAAAACGGGTTAAAAGAAGGGGTGGAAACCATAGCAAGTATCTTTCCATTATTTGGATCCACGGCAATTACCGCCCCTTCTCTTTTCTTCATAAGTTTATAGGCAAGTCTTTCTAACGGCAAATCAAGAGTTGTATATAAATTTGCTCCCATAACAGGCTTTTTGATAATAATTTTACCGATAGGCTCGCCGCGAGAATTTACGACAACGCGTTTTTCTCCGTCTTTGCCATGCAAATATTTTTGATAATAATATTCGAGTCCCGTTTCACCGATAATATCGGAAGAATTAAGATAATCATATTTTTTTTCTTTAAGTTGAGCAGGTGAAATAGGTCCGACATACCCAAAAATTTGGGCGCCGATTTTTTTGTAAGGATAATACCTTATTGGGATCTTTGCGATAAAAAAACCCGGCAAAAACATCTTATTTACCTCAAACCTTGATAATTCTTTAACTGAAATATTACGCATAAGAATAATCGGTTCATAAGTTGGTAAAAATTCTTCTTTTTCAACCGTTTTTAAAAGCTTATTATAGCTTTTATGCATTAACTTTGCTAAAAAGATTAATTCTGTCTTTAAATCTTTTATATGCGCAAGGGTAATTGCAATGTTAAACGAGGATTCATCATCTACAAAAATTTTACCTCCGTTTGAAAGTATATCACCCCTTGGGGCTGTAAGATATATAACCCTCGTGGCATTATTTCCTGCCAGTTTATAATAATAACCGCCCCTAATTATCTGCAAATAAAACAGCCTGATGATTAAAATAAAGATTAATAGAGTAAATATGATAGCTAATAAATTAATTCTGTTTTTTTGCCCTTTTAATATTCCGTTTTCATTATATAATGATGACATAACTCTTTTTCACTTATTTTCACTTACATAAAATTTTTGCCAATTCATTGTGGATAAGCCCGTTAGATGCAAGTATTCTTCGGTTATAAATATTAAGCGGTTTTTTACAGAAATCACTTACAATACCGCCTGCCTCCTTAACCATTAAACTTCCTGAAGCCATATCCCACGGGTTTAAATTAAGCTCCCAATATCCATCTATAAAACCCGCAGCGGTATAACATAAATCAAGAACGGCAGAGCCCAGTCTCCTGATCCCCCTAACATTAATAGAAATATCCCTGAAATGGTCAAAATTGTTATCCGGATTTGTCTTTTTATCATAGGGAAATCCGGTTGATAAAAGGCTTTTTTCTAAACAATAGTTTTTTGAAACATTTATCTTTTTTCCATTAAAATATGCCCCGTTTCCTTTCGTTGCATAAAAAAGTTCCTTTAAAATAGGGTTATAAGCGCATCCCAATACAACCTCCGAACCTACTTCAAGTGCAATGGAAAAACAAAAAATTGGAACCCCATGGGCATAATTGGTAGTTCCATCTAAGGGGTCTATAATCCATTTAAATTTAGTTTCGCTAGAAATATCGATGTTTTCTTCTTCCGCTAAAATGGAATGATACGGAAATGCTTTTCTAATGCTATCTACGGCTAAATGCTGAGAGGCGATATCAACCTCCGTAACAATATCCACAGGCCCTTTATATTTAACGGAATGTGTTTTCCTGAAAGATTTAGATATAATTTTGCCGCAATTTTTTGCAAGGGATAGTGCAAAATCCAAAAATTTTTCCAGATCGATTAAATCGGCATCAGGTCTCAACATTGAGTGCGGCACGAATTTTGTTTGGCATCTTCCGCCTTTAAATAAGAGCCTTCTGTTCTATATCCTTCTAAGTCTATCGCAACATATCTAAAACCGATACTTTTAATTTCTTTTACTAATTTGTCTATGGAACCTAAATTGAAAAGTAACGCCACATGCTCCCTATGAACCTCTATTTTGGCAAGTTCACCATAATGGCGAACCTTAGCCCCTTTAAAACCGTTTTCCGCTAAAATATCCTCTGCCCCGGCGATCATCTTGATTTTATCCTGTGTTATTATGTTCCCAAAAGGTATTCTTGTCGCGAGACATGTCGTTTGAGGCTTATCCCAAATGTCTATACCGAAAAACTTCGATGCTTGCCTTATATCTGACTTATAAAAAGAGGTCTCTCGCAACGGAGATAAAATCTCGAATTCCTTTTCGGCAAGTATATCCGGTCTGTCATTTACCATTAAAGCATCATCTGCATTGGTTCCAACCGCTACGCCATATGTTTTTGGGATATAAGACATTATCATTTTAAATAATGAAATTTTGCAGAAATAACACCTCATCCTGTCATTTCTGATATAAGACTCTTCTAAAAACTCTGAAGTTCTGACAACTATATGTTGTATTTCAAGTTCCTTAGCCCTTTCTTTACAAAAATTAAGCTCTCTTTCAGGAATGGCAAAAGAATTCCCTGTAATAGCAATAACATTTTTATTACCAAGAACCTTTTTTGACATAAATAATAAAAATGTCGAATCTATTCCGCCGCTAAATGCAATGGCGATATTTTCCGTCTTTCTTATTGCTTTTTCGAGATTGTTTATCTTATCTTTTAAGATATTTTCCATCTTAAAAATGAAAGGCGGTTAACGCCTTTTTGTTTATCTTAACATCTGCTTTCGATTCAAGATAGTTTACATAATTATATAAAAATTCCTGTTCCTTTTGAAGCGCATATGTTTCCTTTTGCTTTAACATTGCATTCCTTTTATTTTTATCGCTATTTACATTAACATACTTTGGAAAATATACCTTTGATATTTTAATTGCGGCAAATCCGGATTTTACCGGAAAAACCTTGCTTATCACGGTATTTACAGGTGTTGAAAAAATAGCCTTCAATATGTTTTCGTTCAAACCATACTTTTTAAAATAAACTGATTTAACAAAGTCAATTTTGGGATATAACGGGACAGATTCTAATGTTCCTTTAAATTCTTTTGCTAACCCTTTAAAATTATTACTAGATAAAATAGACCTTTTGAGAAAACTGTCGGCATCCTTTTGAGATTTAAAAAGCGCAATCTCAAAAGCAACGGATTTATTGTCTATTCTGTAATTATCCAAAAACTGTCCGCCAACCATACTGAAAGATTCTTCGATTGCTCTTCTGATGTAAGACCTTGTTATCTGGGATTTATATGTCTTTTCAAAGGCGGCAGGAGTAGTATGATTAGCCAATAAAACAGAATTAAATAGTTTATTGCTAAACTTCCCGTTTTTTTGAAATGAGGAGAATAACGCAATATTTCTTGCTATAAAACCTTTGGAGACATAAATTCCAAATACATCTGTTTTGGACTCAAGAACTTTGTCGGCTATTAACGAAGATAACGCCACCCCCGGTAAATTCAGCCCTTTTAACTGTTCACGGCTTAATTTATTGCCGTATAAATGTTCATATTCATTTTTAAGCGACCCGTAATATCGGTTAAACTCATTCATAGAGATTCCTTTTCCGCCCACAGTGGCAACATCTTGCGGTGAAACAACCCCGCCTCCGCCGATAATATACGGTAGAAAGCTAAAACCGATAACAAACAGGGCGCCCACAAGAATGGTAACAACCTTGCCTAATGGGTGGGTATAAAATCTTCTTAAAAAATCAAGCATAATAATTTAAAATCCTCGAATTATTAAAATAAATTAAATCACAGTATAATCTTATTTTATACGGCAATAAAATTTTATGCAAATGAAAAATTAAACGGCGGTTATTTAGTTAATCTAAAATTATTTTGTTTCTTTTCAAAAAGTTTTTAAAGCCAATCTTTTTAAAAATGAAAAATAGCGGAGGTGAAATTAATGAAGTAGTTATAGATACCGGAAGACTATATAAAAGAAAAAAATTCCAGTAATTAAAATGCATACCTAAAGAATAAAAAACTATCAAAAAAAGTATAAAGTAATAAACTGTGGATACAAAAAAGGTGATTAAAATCTCGTTTACCCCATTTTCTGCCGAAACTTTCCGCCATAGAATATAAGCAACGGAATAAGAGGCAATCCCTACAAGTGAGAAAGCAGCCGGATTTAAAACTGTCATAGAACCGTAAATGTAGAATATCAGATAAGATAATATGGCGCCGGAGTAGACATCCGTATATGCCGAAATATATATTAAGGCTATAATAGAAAGGTTTGGAAAAATGTCTATTTTATTAAAATTATTTATTAATACTAAAGACACAAACATTAAAAACAAAGAAAAGCAAAATATATAAATATATTTCACCGTATTATTCTTCGACAAGTACATGTTTAGCGTTAAATAAATTTTTTTGAGGGGTTATTGTTATCCTTTGAAATATTTTATACCCTTTCTTCTTTACCGAAAACACTTTACCGACATTTATGCCTGAAGTAAAAACTCCTCCCAATCCTGAAGTTAAAATCTCATCGCCTACATTGACTTTCTGGGAATTAAACACAAAGCGCATTTTAAGATAACCGTTTCCAAGCCCCTGAGCTATACCAATGGTTCCTGTATTTGCATCCACTACTGAAAAGACGCATTTGGGATTAGTAACGGGAATAACTTTAGAATGATTATTCCCATCGTAAACAACCCTTCCAACAACACCGCTATAGGAAATAACCCCGTCTCCAGCTTTAACCCCGTCTT
>JAJZYP010000008.1 GCA_021798015.1 bacterium | reverse complement strand
ATGGAATAGGGGCTTTCTTTGGTTATTTCGGCGGAAGGGCGGGAGATAAATTCGGCCATAAAAAAATTGCAATCATAGGCAATCTTTTAATACCGCTTCTATCCTTTACAGGATTCAGCCTCTATCCCGCGGAAGCGGTCGCATTCTTTTCAACGGGGTGGTGGGCAAGAAATTTCAGATCTCCTTCAAGAAGAGTTTTGCTTTCAAGATCGGTTCTAAAGGAATTTTACGGAAAGGCTTACGGGTTTTTGCACGCGCTTGATCAAGGAGGGGGATTCTTTGCAGGTATTTATGTATTGATTCTATTCGTTTATCATGTCCCCTTAAAATATATTTTATTAATAACCATCCTACCTTTATTGATTTCGACTATTTTTTTAGTATTGATTTCAAAGAAAAAATTAATTAATAGCCCTAATGCCGGCGCAAACAGCAATATAAATAATAATTCTAAAAAAATGCCGCTAATTAATATCGACGACAATAACAGTACAGATAGTAGCAATAGCGCGGGTTTAGATAAGAAAAATAGTAATTCGAATGAAAAGTTATTTAAAAGGATTTTAATTGCAACCTCCTTATACGGCTTCAGTTCTTTTAGCTTTGGATTTCCGATTTTAACTATAGCCGAATCCTCAAAAAATGACGCCCTGGGTATTTTTTCATATATTTTATTTTTTATTTGTACGGCGCTGACAGGTTTAATAGCCGGGAAAACGATAGCCAGAACTATTAATAAACTTGGTTTTGGTTATTTTCTTACCTTTGTCGGTTCTTTAGGTATGGCATTAATATTCACATTTTCTTTAAACCCTTTATTATATTATATTTGCGTTGCTATTCTGGGAGTATCTTTGGGCATTATAGAAACTATAGAACCAACCGCGATTAGTTTAATTGTTAAAAACGAAACAATAGGAAGAGGAATGGGGTCGCTCACCGCTGCAAGAAGTTTAGGGTTATTTGGTGGAAATGTTCTTATGGGGCTTCTTTATAGTGTTGGAGCCAATTATTCATATTTATATGCTGCAGTATTAAGTTTCATCGCTTCTTTAATTATTTTTTCTTCAAAATCTAACATTTAAAATTACTATAAATCCATAAGCTTACAAAGAAAAGGATAGACAATGAAAAAAATAGCCCTTTTATACAATAAAGAATTAGAAAAATATAAATATGCCAGTTACCATCCCTTAAAGAGAGAAAGAATTATTTATACGATGCAAAGAATTAAAAAATACTCCAAAGGCGTTTACGATAGTTTTGCCTTTTCGCCAGCTACTATTTCCGATATGAGTTTATATCATGACATAGATTATATCCAATATTTATACGATATAGAAAAAGATGAAACAAAATATGTCCCAAAAAAATATGGGATAGGAACCACTGATAATCCTTATTTTAAAGAAATTTTTACCACTTCGAGCATTCATATAGGGGCAGTTAATTTAGCTGCCGATTTAATTGTTAGAGAAAATTATTCGGATGTGTTTTATTTTCCGGGAGGGCTGCATCACGCAAAAAAAAATTATGCATGGGGATTTTGTTATGTAAATGACCCTGTTTATGCGATATTAAGATTATTAAAGTATGGAAAGAGGGTTTTATATGTCGATATTGATGCGCATTTTTGTGATGGTGTAGCGGATGCTTTTAAAAGTGATTTAAGAAATAAAAAAGATTTATTAATATTGTCTTTTCATGAAAGCGGCGATTTTTTATTCCCCGCAGAGGGTTATGTTGGAGAAAAAGGTTCGATTAATTTTCCTCTTTATCCCGGAACCGATGATTATACATATATCATTAATTTTATAAAAGTATTTGGCGAAGTTTTTTACAGATTTAAGCCTGATGTAATAGTGGCGCAAATAGGGGCGGATACGTCAAAATTAGATATATTATC
Organism: bacterium; assembly: GCA_021798015.1. Taxonomy (GTDB): domain Bacteria; phylum SZUA-79; class SZUA-79; order Acidulodesulfobacterales; family Acidulodesulfobacteraceae; genus Acidulodesulfobacterium. The sequence goes on along the minus strand of JAJZYP010000008.1, from coordinate 34,207 downwards.
TCATATTAATTTATCGCTAAAAGGATATTTAAATGTAATAAAAAATATTAATGAAAAAAAAGTAAATAAAATATGGCTTGGGGGCGGAGGCTATAATAATAAATTTACTTCATGCGGATGGTCATCTGCGTTCAGGTTGGTTTTAGGAGATATAACAGTCAATAATATTAAAACAAACATTAATATTAAAAATATTAAAAGTGAAAAAGCATTTAATTATGCTGAAGGTATATATAAATTTTTAGAAAAATATATTCTCAGTCAAATTTAGGTAATATCAATACTTTGATAATTTTTGACTTTTTATATTATTATGGTAAAATTTAAAAAAGAGGGGGATGATAATTCAAAAGATTAAATAACAAAGTATCGGAAAAGACTCCAAAAATAAAAATAATATTTATAACATTAAAATCTAATATTAAAAACACAATATTAAATTAAGCGTAATATTAATTATTCTTAGGAGGCGTAAATGAGTGAGTCATTATCATTAAGAAGCAGATTTAAGAACTCGGTTGTAAAGAATACTCTTTATCTGGCAAGCAATTATATTATTCCAAAGTTAACCGATGAAACAATAGTTAAGCTTTCCGATAAACTAAATAACTTTAAAGCTCCGGCAGGTAAAATATTTTTTGACCATATTTTTATAAACCTTAAAAGAAAACTTCCATATCTTTCTAAAAATGTTAAAAAAGGGATTTTAGATAATTTTATTTCTAATTTTCTACTGTTAAGCGGCGAAAGGAGAGAAAGTTTTATTAAAAAGAATGGGTTTTATCCGCCACTTTTTTATGTAATAAGCCCTACAATGCACTGCAATTTAAAATGTTACGGGTGTTATTCGGCAAACTACACAAGAAGCGACATGCTTTCATATGAAAAAATCAATCAAATTATCGACGAAGGGAAAAGCTTTGGTATATTTTTCTATACATTCTCGGGCGGAGAACCTTTCATAAGAAAAGATATTCTGGATGTAATCGAAAAAAATAGTGATTGTTATTTTCAGATATACACAAACGGTTCGTTAATTGATGGAAAAATGGCTGAAAGGCTTGCAAATATGGGCAATGTTTTTCCATGTATCAGTGTTGAGGGTTTTGAAGACGAAACCGATGAAAGAAGAGGAAAAGGGCATTTTAAAAAGGTTGTTTCGGCAATGAATTACCTTAAAGATAACGGAATGCTTTTTGGATTTTCGGCAACGGCTACCAGGTTTAATAATGATGTAATAGTAAGCAATGAATTTATAGACTTTTATGTTAAACAGGGGTGTTTTCTCGGCTGGTATTTTAACTATATACCAATAGGCCGCGAACCGGATATTAATCTTATGCCAACACCGGAGCAGCGAAATTATAGAAGAAAAAGGGTGTTTGAAATAAGAGAAACCAAACCCATAGTGGTTGCGGACTTCTGGAATGACGGCGTTCTTTCGCACGGATGCCTTTCAGGCGGGCGTGTTTACCTTCATGTAAACGCGAACGGCGGTGTGGAGCCATGCGTTTTTGCTCAATTTGCCGCCGATAATATATTTGATAAATCAATGGAGGATATTCTCAATTCTATGTACTTTAAATCCATCAGAAAGGAGCAGATGAATGTTAAAAACAGGCTTCGCCCATGCATGATAATAGACCATCCTCATATATTAAGAAAGGTTGTTTCCGAGGGAAATGCAAAAGCCACACAGGAAGGAGGGGATTCCATTATAACGGAACTTAAGGGTAAGATGGATGAATATTCGCAGAGCTATGGAAAAATTGCAGATGAAATTTGGAAGGAAGAATTTGGCGAAGGCAAATTTTTTTATACCTATGATGGAAAAAAGACCGAATTGAATGAAGATGACTATTATAGAAGAAGTTTTTATCCTTTAGACGGCGGAAAGACTAAAAATAAAACAAAAGAGCTTAATAAGTCTTAATAAATAAAAAATAAATAAAGGTATAGGCACAAACATTATTTGGCAAAAAGCGTCCATGCATACATAGTTATATGCGTGGGCGCTTTTTTTGTTTTTATTTGACTTAAAGGCAGTTTTTTATATTATAATGTAACAATATGATAGCCGATATAGTAATCCCAAAAAGCGGAACCGATATTAAATTTAGCTATTTAATACCTGAAGAATTTAAAGACAGCGTGGAAGTGGGCAAGGCTGTCTTAGCGCCTTTTAAAAATCGGACGGCTTACGGTTATATATATAATATTAAAACTAAAACCGCCGCCGCCGCCGCATCCGAATTAAAAAATATCAAATTAAAAAAGATACATCAACTTTCAAAAGCCTCTTTTTTCAAAGAAACACATAAAGATATATATAGTTTTCTATCCTCATATTATCATGAAAATATCTCGAGGGTTTTTGAAACAGCATTGCCATCCATCGATGCAAAACACTTTAATCTTTTAGATAAATATTATGAAGAGGCAAACAACAATGAAAATAGCAGTAAAAAAAACTGCGATAATGACATCGGTCTAAAAGATAATGGCGCCAAATCAACAGGTATTATTTCCGATACCCCCCATTACAAGCTCACAAAAGACCAGATAAATTCGGTTAATATAATCAAGGGAACTATGAAAGAAGGCATATATAAAACATTTTTGCTCCATGGTGTTACCGCAAGCGGTAAAACGGAGATTTATTTCAATTTATTAGAATTTGCCTTAAATTTAGATAAGCAAGTTATTATAATTGTTCCAGAAATATTTATTACTAATCAATTTATATACCTCATAAAAAAAAGATTTAAAGGATTAGTTGAACAAAACAAATTTGCAATATTTCATAGTAAGATTTCCAAAAAAGAAAAATTGATTAACTGGTTTAAGATAATAAACGGGGATGTTAAATTGGTTTTGGGGGCAAGGTCTGCTATTTTTGCTCCATTAAAAAATTCGGGACTTATAATCGTAGATGAAGAACATGACAGCTCTTATAAACAACAGGCGGGACTTTTATATAACGCAAGGGATGCAGCCGTTATGATTTCAAAAAAGGCTTCGGCTGTTTGCGTCTTAGGCTCGGCAACCCCTGCTCTTGAATCTTATTACAATGCGAAGGAAATTAAAAAATATGAATATATTCACATAAAAAATAGGGTAATGGGAAAATCTATGCCTGAGGTAAACATAATAGATTTAAAAAATGAATTTAAGAATTCGGGAAAAAGAGAATTTAAGGATAAAATTCTATCCGATACATCTATTATGTTTATAAGAGATAATCTATACCAAAATAGACAGGTGATGCTCTTTTTAAATAGAAGGGGGTTTTCTACATTTTTAATATGCACATCGTGCGGACATCAATTTTTTTGTAAAAATTGCGCTATATCATTAGTTTATCATAAAGAACACAATAAAATTACAAACGAAAACGGGTTTTTAAAATGCCATTATTGCGGCTATCAAGAAGATGTTCCAAAATTATGTCCCGAGTGCGGAAGCGACAATATCGAACCATATGGAGTAGGCGTTCAAAAATTAGAAGATAACATAAAATTATTATTTGATGATAATACTAAGATTGAAAGGATTGACTCGGATATCGTAAGAAGCAAAAAAAAAGGGTTAGACATATTCAAAAAAATGCAAAATAAAGAAATCGATATACTTATAGGAACTCAAATTATCACTAAGGGACATGATTTTCCGGGTGTTGGACTTGTTGTCGTAATTTTAGCGGATAGTTTGTTAAATATCCCTGATTTTAGGAGCGCCGAAAAGGCGTTTCAGGTATTAACGCAGGTTTCAGGAAGGGCAGGAAGGGGAGGCCATCAGGGAAACATCATAATCCAAACATTTACGGCAAATAACTATGTGTTAAATTATGTATCCAAACATGATGTTATCGGTTTTTATGAAAAAGAGCTCGAGGTAAGAAGGGAATACGGTTATCCGCCATATTCAAAAATCACGGCAATGAGACTTTTTGATAAAAATCTCGATAATCTTAAAGAAAAAGCTCAAAGTTTAAGAAAAATAATAGATGAAACAATTAAATCAAACGGGTTTGCAAATATATCGGTACTGGGGCCGTCTCCCTGCCCAATCGAAAAAATAGAAAATAATTTTAGGCATCAATTGATATTAAAATCATACGGAGGGATGTCAAATTTACATAAATTAATAAATATTTTAAAGCAAAATCCACATTTGTCTAAATATTTTTCATCCCAGAAAATTATTATAGATGTTGACCCTGATGTTCTTATGTGATAGACTAAAAACTTCTAGTTACAGTTAAATAATATATTAAATAACACATAACAAGATAGATATAAACCACGTATAAATATAATTTAAATTATAATTTTATATATTATTTTATTATATAATTATATAATAATTTTATTGTTAATTTTAGTGAGGTTTTAATGAATAAAGCTGAGTTTATTGAAAAATTTGCAAAGGAAAATCATATTTCCGTTAAAATATCCGCAGCCATTGTAGATACAATATTAGATGCGATAAAAGAGGCTTTGATTCAGAAAAAAAGAGTTGAAATTAGGGGATTTGGAAGTTTTAGCATCAAAGAGTATGATTCATATACAGGAAGAAACCCGAAAACCGGCGAGAGTATCGGGGTTCAAAATAAATTAGCCCCTTTTTTTAAAATGAGTAAGATTTACAAAAACAATCTTGTTAAGAAGGATGATTAATCTTTTTGTTAAAAAATCAAAATATGGAAAGTATAAAAAAGGGAAGAGTCTTTATAAAAACTTATGGCTGCCAGATGAATTTTTATGATTCGGGCTTAATTGAAGACGGTCTTTTAAAAAAAGGGTTTAATAATGCATCCTCTCTTGACGATGCCGATATTGTTATTCTTAACACATGCAGTGTAAGAGACCACGCAGACCATAAGATTGTTTCGGAGATTGGCAGATTAAAGGGTGACAAAAAAATAGTTCTTACAGGTTGTTTCGCAAAACAAATTAAACTAAAAAGAGAAAAAGGAATAGATATTCATAATGCCGGCATTCCGATAGATTATTGTTTTGCTCCCGATGAGATATTATCTATTCCGGATATTCTTGCCAATGATTTTGAAAAGAATTATAATGGTGATATAAGTAATAGAAGGCATAAGACAACCACAGCTACAAAAGACGATTATCAAAATTTTAATCTGGTTGAAGAGTATTTTTATAATAAAAATGTAAATAATAGCTTTGCAACGATTAAGATTATTGAAGGCTGCAATAATTTTTGTTCCTATTGTATCGTTCCATTTGTAAGGGGAAAAGAAAGGTCGATACCTTTCAGTATAATATATAATAGCGCAAAAAGATATGCGGACAAAGGGGTAAGAGAACTTCTTCTTTTAGGTCAAAATGTAAATTCTTACTTGTCTCCCGATGATGATAAAAAAGATTTTTCTTATATGCTTGAGTCGTTAGCAAAAATAGACGGTATTAAAAAGATAAAATTTTTGACATCCCATCCCAAAGACTTTAATGATAAATTAATAGAATTAATTTGCAAAAACGATAAGATTTCAAAAGGTATTCATCTTCCGGTTCAAAGCGGTTCGGATAAAATACTTTCTGCTATGAATAGGGGCTACACAAGAAGGGACTATTTAAATCTTGTGGAAAAACTTAGAAAAGGGTATCCCGATGCCGCCTTCTCAACAGATATAATAGTCGGATTCCCGACGGAAACAGAAGAAGATTTTAATATGACGCTTTCCCTGATAGACGAAGTCGGATTTGATTTTCTCTTTGGATTTAAATATTCACCTAGACCTTTTACTAAAGCTTTCGAAATTAAAGATGATGTCCCCTTGGAGAAAAAAAAGGAAAGGCTTGAAGCGGTTTTTGAAAAACAGAAGAAGATTTTTAACTCTATTTTAAACAGTTTGAAAGGAAAACGGGTTAATGCTACAATTTTAGCGGTAGATAAAGAAAAAAATTCCATAGAATTTGAAAAAGGTATATTATTTAAAGGATGTGGATTAAACGATAGAATGATATATATCGTTAATAATAATAAAGATATATATAAAAATCTAAGGATCGGAGATGAAAGACAGGTAGAAATTACATATGTCAAAAATAACAGGCTTTACGGCGAGGTTTTAAAATGATAGCAGATTTTCATACCCACACTATATTCTCCGATGGGGAACTCGTTCCTGCAGAATTAATTAGAAGGGCGATATATTCGGGGATTGGGGCTATTGCTATAACCGATCATGCCGATTTTTCTAATATAGAGTTTAATTTATCGAATATTAAAAAAGTTTGCGAAAAAATAAATGAATTACACAATAAGGGCGGCAAAAATGACAGTAAATTCAGGGTTTTGCCAGGCGTGGAGATAACCCATGTTCAGCCCGAGCTTATAAAAGACGCCGTTAATCTTGCAAGAAAATGCGGCGCATTAATTGTTGTCGTTCACGGTGAAACACTTAGCGAGCCGGTGGAAAAAGGGACAAATTTAGCTGCGCTAAATGAAGATATAGATATACTGGCTCATCCCGGTTTTATTACGGAAGATGAGGTATTGCTTGCAAAGAAAAACGGCATATATTTAGAACTTTCCTACAGAAAGGGACACTGCCTTGCAAACGGCTATGTTAGCGGCATTGCTAATAGGTTTGGAGCAGGACTTATTATTTCAAGCGATGCCCATTCGCCTTCGGATATTTTGGACGAAACAAAATATAATAATGTTGGGCTGGGAGCGGGGTTAACTCATGTTGAAATTAATAAAATAAAAGAAAATACAGCGGCTTTACTAAAAAAGTATCCTATCTAAATAAAAATAAATTAAAATAAAAAAAGAGGCTGAAAAGTTTTTTTATGGATAAAATAGATTTCGAGGATTTTTTTGTCAGAAACAAGTTTTTGCTTATAATAGGTTTTGCAATCGTAGTCTTAATAGCGGGAGCGGTATTTGGTTTCCGATATTATAATTACAATGTAAACAGAAATGCTAATAAATTATTATGGAAAGGAGTAAGGTCATACATGTCTTTTAACGGAAAAAACCTAAAAGTTATTATTAGGTCTGCTTCTTATCTTAAAAGGCTTAAAAATAAATATAAGGGGACACAAGCGTATAAGATTTCCAATTTTTATCTGGGACTGGATTATATGAGAATCGGAAAACTTAAAAGAGCGGTATCTTATTTAACCGAATATACTAAAATTTATCCAAAACCGGATTCAAACAATTTAACCTATTTAGCTTACAGCAATATGGCGACTATTGCAATGCTTCAAAAAAATTACAATAATGCTATAAGTTATTTTTCCGGTATGGCTAAAATTGACAACATTAAAATGCAAGAATATGCGCTTCTTGAGGAGGCATCCCTTTATACTCAAATCAAAGAACCAAAAAAGGCGGTGGCAATTTATAAAACGATGCTAACAAACGATGCTATAACTAAAGATAGAGGATTTATAGAAAATCTTATTCAACTTAACTTATAAAGCTTGATTTTACATAAGTAAACAAAAAAATAAAGCAAATGAGCCCCGTTAATGTAATTTTTTTGTGGCATTTTCATCAGCCGTATTACAAAGATAATTTTACAAATGAGATATTAATGCCATGGACAAGACTACATGCCACCAAAGACTATTATTTTATGGGGGCTGTCCTCAAAAATTTTCCAAAAATTCACGCTACATTTAATTACTCGCCTTCATTAATTAGTCAATTAGGTGGATATACAGCAGATTACAACGATGCCCTCAAAAAAGAAAAATTTTTAAATATTTCTAATAAAAAGGCAATAGAATTATCGGAAGAGGATAAACTGTTTATTATAGAAAAATTTTTTCCTGCCTGCTCTTCAAGTAATAACTTTTTGGAAAAGAGCGCCAGGTTTAAGCGGCTTTATTATACACTAAAAGATGCATGCGCAGGTGGAACTATCGGGAATGAAGAAAAAATAGAATTATTTAATTTTCAGGATTATATCGATATAATTGTTTTGTTTAATATGCTATGGATAGACCCGCTTTCAATAAATTCCGATGAATTCCTTACGGGGCTTAAATATAAGGATAAAAACTTTACGGAATTAGAAAAAGATAAATTAATAAATGAAAAAATACCGGCGATATTAAATAAGATATTTCCGCTAATAACGGAACTTTCAGGCAAAGGTCAAATCGAGTTTTCCGCAAGCCCTTATTATCATCCCATATTACCATTATTATGCGATACTAATATTGCTGATTTTCATGACGGCATAAACCTCCCAAAACCTTTTAGACACCCTGAAGATGCCGATTATCAAATTAGAAGCGCAATAAATTATTTTAGCGAAAAATTAAATTATAAGGTAAATGGGATGTGGCCGTCCGAAGGAAGTGTCAGCGAGAAAACTCTGAGGCTTTTTATAGATAATAATGTAAAGTGGGTAGCAACCGACGAAGAGATACTTTCAAGCTCCATAGGGCTTAACTTTGCCGATTTTAATAACAGGAAACTGCTTTATAGACCGTATGTGATTAAAAGAGATAACGGGTATTTATATATGCTTTTTAGGGATAAGTGGCTTTCCGATTTAATAGGGTTTAAATACTCAAGCTATGAACCTAAAGCGGCAGCTAAAGACTTAATAAATAACATTAAGAACATAGCAATAAGTCTTCAAAATTACAATAAAAATGGTTTAGCAGTTATTCCGATAATATTAGACGGTGAAAATGCATGGGAGTATTATAAAAATAACGGTTATGATTTTTTTAACTATCTTTATGACAGTTTATCTAACAATACCGAAAATGTAGAAATGATAAATACTATGACGGTAAGCGGGTATTTAAAAAAGCTGGAAAAAACATTAAGTGTAACGGCGGATACCGCAAAAGGTAATGACGGCGGTAAAACTTATGAATTTTTTGATACTAAATGGAAATCCCCGCAAGACCTTGATTTATCCAAGATTTATAATATCCCGACCATTTATCCCGGTTCCTGGATTAATCATAACTTTAGAATATGGATTGGAGACAATGAAGATAATAAGGCATGGGATTTGTTGTCAAAAACAAGAGATTATCTAACGGATAAGTCGAAATCGTATGGGCAGAACCTGTTGCAAAAACAACAGAATAATGAGATACAACAGGATAAGATATTTGATAACAATAATGGTTTAAAAATGGCATGGGAGCAAATTTATATTGCCGAGGGAAGTGATTATAACTGGTGGTATGGGGAAGACAGGACATCGGGAATAGACGAGGAATATGATCAATTATACAGGACACACCTTATAAATGTTTATAAGTTTTTAAACGATAATCCTCCTGATGATTATTATATTCCCATAATAGAGGAAAAAAGAGTGGTTAAGCCAGGATTAGAGACTGTATCTTTCATCAATCCAAAAATTAATGGAGTTGTTGATAATTATTTTGAGTGGCTTGGGAGCGCAGTTTATTTTCCCAGCATTTTGGCGGGAAAGACAATGGCCCACACTGATAGGTTTATAAGAAAACTTTTTTATGGATTTAATGAAACTACTTTTTTTATGAGGTTTGATTTCTTAAAAAGGGGGGATTTGGATTTACAGGATAAGATATTAAAAATAGAATTTATAAATCTCGCAAAGTTTGGGATAAGTCTGGAATTTTATAAAAACAATTCATCAAATTTATCGGTTACGGCAAGGGTGCTTAACGACACTAATAATACCGATAATTTATTACAAAAACAAAAAGATGAAATAAAAGCCGTGTTTAAAAATATTCTCGAGATATCAATTCCAATCTTGATTCTTAATATAAATTCACTTAATACACTTGATTTTTACGTGATCCTAACTTATAGAAACAATCCTCTTGTGGAGATAGAGCGTTTTCCCGTCAATGGCTATTTCGAGACGACAGTTCCCGATAAAGACTTCGAAATTACTAACTGGCTTGTATGAATCCCAAAATTGCCGATAGAAAATTTTATTTAAGAAGTTATTTATTGGCAAAATAAGATAAATATAATGTCCCATAAGGAACATTATGTAAACTAAATTTGTTATCTTATTGTTGCTATTTTTTATTAGAAAAAAACCTTTTAAGGAAAAAGCCGCTTTTTAGGTTATTTATTTTACTTAGCGTATCCTCGTCAATTCTAACGGAAACCGTCAGATTCCCGTTTTCTCCGCCAAAAACTCCGCCATCCCCTCTGCCCTTAAATACTATTATTTTATTCGGTTCAGTATTATTATTGCCGTTCTTGCTTAACAGTTCGTTTATGTTAAATTCTAACGTAATTTCTTCGTTAGCCTTTATTCTACCCATGCCGTTGCATGTTCTGCATTTATATAAAAATATATCGCCATATCCATTACAATTTTGACAAGTTTCATTAATCCTTGTTTCGCGATTTTTAACCACGCCTGAACCGTTACATTGAGGGCAAACAGTCATAAGAGTGCCCCTTTCCCTGCCTTCTCCGTTACAGTCGGGACACTTTACATACCTTTGCACTGTCAATGTTTTAGCGATGGATTCGCCGCCATTTAGGTTTACGATATCATCTGTAAAATCTACCTCTATATTAACATTTCCGCCGTCTCTTAATCTTGTTCTGTAAGGAATAATTTTACCTTCGGGTTGAGACTCCTTTAATTTATTAAATTCCCTGAAATCTCTGTCGTAAGATTCTCTCAGGATTGGGTCGCTCAGAGTTTTATACGCTTCGTTTAAATCCATAAATTTATCGGAGTTGTTTGGATTTTTATCCGGATGGTATATAGATGCAAGCTTTCTATACTGGCTTTTAATCAAAAAATCAGAGGCATTTTCCCGAATTTCTAAAATAGAATAGTAATCCTTCATACGACCGAAATTTATTTAAAAGCCCTCAAAGTTTTGTATTGCTCTTCTAAGATAATCAGGTATTTTGCATGGTTTGAAGTCTGCATTATTCACGCAAACCAAAACTGTATTGCCTTCTGCTATATTTACATTGGGTTCATTTTTATTTTTACTTTTTTTGATAATGTTATATAAAAAATTAAAGCTTGAATTTCTCATATATTCTATTTTTGCAAAAATTTTTAAATCATCGTCATATCTTGCAGGATTATAATATTTGCAGTTTGATTCCGCGACCACAAAATAAAATCCATCCTTTTCTATGTCCACATAGTTGTAACCGATATTTTTAAGATATTCCGTTCTTGCCACCTCGAAGAAAACAAAGTACTTACCGTAATAAACAACGGACATCGCATCTGTTTCTTCATATCTGACTTTTAATTCGGTATAAAATTTAAAATCATTAGTCAAATTTTATATAACCCCTTATTTTTTCATAAAGTATGTTTTTGTCGATTGGTTTTTCGACAAAATCGTTAAAACCCAACGACAAAAGATGCTCCCTGTTACCCGGCATAGCGTGGGCAGTAACGGCAATAACCGGTATATTTTTAGTTTCATCCATATATTTAAGCCTTTTAAAGACTTCGATACCGTCTATTCCAGGAAGGCCTATATCAAGCAAAATTAAAGACAGGTCAAGGTTTTCATCCACCTTTTTTATAGCTTCATATCCATCATATGCAGTTACTATTTCAAGATCAAAAGGTTCAAGAAGCGCTATTAAAAGATCCATATTGATATTATTATCTTCGACAATAAGGGCTTTGGAATGCTTACTTTTTGATATCATAATTAAGATAATTAAAATAATTAAAAGTATTTGCTTAATTATTCACTTTTATTCACTTCGACCACCGCATTGCCGCCTGAATTTTTAACATCGCATAACCTGGTATAAATTTTGGAAACAAGTTCCTCCGGGGAATCCCCGTCTTCAGGAAATGAAGCAACGACAAAAGAGGATGTCAGGTTCTTTGGTTTTAGTTCCTCTTCTTTATAAAAGGGATAGTCCCTAATAAGAGTGCAGAACCTGTTTGCCACATAAACAGCCGGTTCTTTTAAAGTATTATTTAGTATGAGGGCAAATTCATCGTATCCAAACCTAACCACTACATCCGAACCCCTTAAATATTTTTTTAGGGTGTCTGCAATCTTTTTAAGCGCAATATCGGAATGAAAATTTCCAACCGTATCGCAATATTCCTTAAAATGATCGATATCGAGAAATATCACGCTAAAAGCTATATTATATCTTTTAGCCCTGTTAATCTCCTGAGCAAGCCTTATATTAAAATAGTTATGGTCTAATAAACCGGTAATTTCATCAAAAAGTCCCGCCTTTTGAGGATAGAGAATCTCAAGCTCCCTAATAGAACGGCTAAGTTCTTCGGGGGAAAAGGCTTTTTTACCAATTATCCTTTCGATGTTACCTGAAAGTCTTAACCTTTCTTCGACGGACAGGTCCTTCGATGTTATAATAAATATTGGAATTTGACCTGAAATTGGATGTTTTTTAATGTTCTCGGCGACCTCAAATCCGTCTATATCCGGCATAATTAAATCTAACAAAATTAAATCGGGTTTTAATTCTATCGACATTCTTAAACCTTCTTCGCCGTTGTAAGCGTGAAGCAAATTAAAACCTTCCGGAGTCAATATTTTTTCGATCATTTTATGGGCAACCTTTTCATCGTCTATCAATAAAATATTCACCTGTCTTCTTTTTCTTTTTGAAGTGAGGGTAAACTGCGACAGTGTATAAATAAGTGTGTCTTTATCGATTGGCTTTATAAGGTAATCGGTGGCCCCAAGAGCAAACCCCAAATCCTTATTGTCTAATACACTGGTTATAATAACAGGAATATTTTTTGTATCCTTATCGGACTTTAAATCGCTAAGTGCCTCCCATCCATCTTTTTTGGGTATCATTATATCGAGAAGTATGGCAAATGGCTTTAAGGTTATAGCCTTTTCGACTGCTTCAATACCGTCATAAGCGTGGGCAACAGAATAACCGGAATTAACAAGATTAATCGTAAATAATTCCGAAGTTGCCCTATCATCCTCTGCAACAAGAACCAGCGGCTTATTTCTCTTAATATCGTTATTCCTAAAAAAAGATCTGGAATCTATTGTTATTAAAGTTTTTTCCTGTTCTTCCGATTTTTCAGGTATTACTTCAGCCTTAAATTGATTTGGAATTATAAATGTAAAATTAGTAACTTCATTCGGAGTTGATTCAAAATGGATATGTCCACCATGAAGACCGATTATCTTTTTTGTCAAAGCAAGCCCAAGTCCTGTACCCTCATACTGCCTTGAATAATTGTTATCGGCCTGAACAAATTCTTCAAAAATATTCTTTTTAAAGCTATCGGAAATGCCGATACCGTGATTTATAACATCCATTTGAAAATATTCGAAGATTTTATCCCTTGCAGGTATATTATTGTTTTGAGAGTTAAAATTTGGAGTCGCCTTAATATCTAATGAAGGCAGGATATTCTTGCAAACAATGTTAATTTCGGTATTTTCAAAAGAAAATTTAATGGCATTGCTTAATAAGTTATAAATTATTTGTTTAAATTTTATTCTATCGGCATATATTTTATAATCATCGTTACAGTCATAACTCACATCAATAGATATATTCTTTTTATCCGTAAGTGATTTTAAAACCAATATAACCTCATCCAGCGCATCTTTTAATCTAAATATCGAATATTCCAATACGAACCTTCCCGCTTCTATTTTTGCTATATCTAATATGTTATTTATAAGCTGAAGTAAATGTTTTCCCGAAATAAGAATATTATTTATATATTGTTTATGTTTGTCCGTAATATCTTTCGACTCTATGAGAAGGTCGGAATAGCCTATAATGGCATTTAGCGGAGTTCTGAGTTCGTGGGACATATTTGCAATAAATTTTGATTTTAGCTCGTTTGCTCTGGCAAGCTCCTTATTACTCTCCTCAAGCTGTTTTGTCCTTTCCATAACCTTGTTTTCAAGGCTTTCGTTAAGTTCTTTAAGCTCCTTTTCATATAATTTTTTTTCCGTAATATCTTTAGAAATACCTATTGTTCCGATTATATCGCCGTCTTTATTCAAAATGCGGGATATTGTAAGAGATATATCCACAAGACTTTTATCTTTTCTTCGTAAAACAGTTTCATAATTTGCAACGAAGTGATCTTTTTTTAGTCTCGCAAGGATATCATCCCTTTCTTCTTGATGTATGTATAAATCTGAGGCCTTTTTACCGATTATTTCCTTTTTGGGGTATCCTAATATCTTTTCACCGCCTTTATTAAACTCGGTAATCTTTCCATGCCTGTCTGTCACCATAATCATATCGAAAGAATCGTCGAGAATATTTTGAAAATATGCCTTCTGCTCCCTTAGCTGCTTAATTATACTTTCTTTGTCAATATGGTTTTTATATCTATCGTAAAGAAGGTCGTAAATTAACTTAGAGCTAACGGAATTTATAATTTCTATACCGGCGTCTTCGAACTCGTTAAGTTCCGGAAGAGACGACTGTGAGTTCCCAGTTAAATTAAATATGATATTAAAGTCAAGCCTTTTATCACGCGCTTCTTTAATGTTTGAAAAACATTTAATGCCTTTTTCTTTTGCAAAGATTGCGCCTTCTTTATTTAAATCTCTGGCAACTAAAGCGACAATCGCGATGTTTTTATCGCCTTCAAACATATCAATCATTGTCTTAGCGGCATTTCCACCGCCGTATATCAGGATTTTGGCCATGACACCATGAGCTCCGCTGAACTCGCGTTTCATAAAATTATCTTTTTTCAAAAAAACTAAATTTCTCCTTTAACATTAAAATTTTTATTGTCTCAATCTTATCCTTTCCTTCTGAGGGGAATTTCCATCCTAACCACATTAATTGCGCGCTATCTATATTAATTATTTTCCGTAATAACCTTGAATAAGGAATTTATTTTTTGTTTAAAAATGTCTTTATCTATAGGTTTTGTAAGATAATAATTAGCCCCTAATGCCAATGCTTTATTTTTGGTTTCATTATCTCCCAAAGCGCTAACTACCAATATGGGCATTTTATTATATAGTTTCCTGATCTCCTTAAGGAGATCTAGACCGTTAATTCTTGGCATCATAATATCTATTATTATCAAATTAAATTTTATATCCGACAGTATCATATTTATTGCCTCTTTACCGTCGTTTGCGATAGCAATTTTATTGATCCCCATAGATTCTATCATTGCCTTCATTAAATCGGCATTTACCTTATTATCTTCTGCAATAAGTATATTAGAATTAGGATTAAGAACAATATCCACACCGCCGGCGGTAACGGATGCGGGAGGCCTGGCATCTCGGCTTATATTATTTGCGCTATCTAAAAATAGATTGCCATCGATTTTTAAAATAGGATTTAACATACTTAATTTAATTAACCCATTTATTATATATATTTATTATATTATATATTACAAGATATATTACAATCTTTTTAATATTTAATGTTTAGCATATTATATTATTATAAAGGGATATATAATCGTCAATCCTTTTATCCCATGAAAAATCTAAATTCATAGCGTTTGTTATGATGTTATTTAATGTTTTTTTATCATTATAATAAATATCGGTTGCGTTTAAAATAGTTTTTTCCAATTCCGATGATTCAAACTTATAAAACTTAAATCCGGTGGCAATGCCGATATTTAACCCGTCATAGTTTATAACGGTATCATCTAAACCGCCTGTGGCATTAGCTATCGGGATAGTTCCGTATTTCATGCTATACATCTGGTTCAGGCCGCAAGGCTCATATTTGGAAGGCATAATTAAAAAATCGCTCCCCGCCTCTATTTTGTGAGCTATTTGATTATCATAAATAATTTTTACGGAAACATTGTCGAAATAGATCTCCGCAATTTTTTTAAATTCGTCCTCGAGTCTTTTTTCACCCTCTCCAAGAACAACTATTACGCATCCCTTTTTAACCAGATTGCTAATTATTTTTATAAAAATATCAAAGCCCTTTTGCTCTTCCAATCTTGAAACAATACCCAATAAAGGTTTGTCAAGAAGTAGTTTTGCCTTTTCTTTGCCGAAAAACAAATTAAGCAAATCTCTTTTACACGATTTTTTACCGGTTTTAAAATTTTCGGCATTATAATTTTTATTAATATATTTATCCGTTTGAGGATTCCATTCGTCATAATCTACACCGTTTAATATTCCATAAATATTTCCTTTATTTTTAAGAACTCCCGATAAACCAAAACCGAATTCTTCCGTTTGAATCTCCGCGGAATATTTTTTACTTACGGTGCTAACAAAATCGCTAAATTCTATCCCCCCCTTAAGCAGGTTAATCTTATCAAAATACTCAAACCCCTCCGGATTAAATAAGCTATCGTTAACCCCAATGCAAGAAAATTGCTCTTTGGGAAATATTCCCTGGTAACCAAGATTATGGATTGACAGGAGGATTTTAGAATGTAATTTAAATTTACATTTTGAAAAGACTGGAAGTAAAGCAGTTTGCCAATCGTTAGCATGGATAATGTCGAATTTTATGTTGTTATCTTTAAAAAAAATAAGGCTAACCTGACAAAAAAGGGAGAATCTTAAAAGATTATCTTTATAATCTTTATCGCCTGATCCATATATAAACTCTCTATTAAAAAGATAGTCATTCTTTAAAAAATATATATTTACGCCTTTATATTTATAAGGAAGGATGTCAAAAAATTTTAATTCTTTCGCCAAATTTTTTTTACCCTCAATTTTACCTTCAAATAGTTTAATGCATTCAGGCGGGATTTCTATCTCAATTTTTTGAATTTTTCCGGTCATTCTTAAATTTTGCTTATGAACGCAACTATAATAAGGAAGACAGGCGAAAACATTCAAACCCTTTTTAACCAGATTGACGGCAATTGCCTCGGAAACATCTGCAAGACCGCCTGTCTTGGCAAAAGGAAAAAACTCCGAACTCATAAACAGGATATTCATAAATTATTCTCCAATTATTCTCCATTTATGAAATATTGGATTTTTTTTCAAGCTCTTCTTCTTTTGTCTTGCATGCAATACACATCGTAGTTTCGGGTCGCGTTCCTAATCTTTTTTCGGATATTTCTTCCCCGCATTCCGTGCAAATACCGTAAGTTCCACTTTCTATTCTTGTAAGCGCCTCTTTTATTTTTAATATAAGTTTTCTTTCCCTGTCTCTTATGCGAAGCTCGAAATTTCTATCGGATTCTAAGGTAGCTCTATCCGTCGGATCCGGAAAATTATCATCCTCTTTTGACATAGTATCAACGGTCTTAAGAGCTTCATCAAGCAGCATCTCTAATTTTTTGTTAAGTATGTTTTTAAAATACAGTAACTTTTCTTCATTCAAGGGTAACAACTCCTTTTCTTTTGGGAATATTGAACAAACTGTCTGACTTAAATAATGGATTAATGGGATTTATTATAGCATACTTTTTTATTAAATTATTCAATATAATTTAAATAATTTAATAAAATTTTACTATATTATAACTATTAAGTCTTTGAGCTGGAATAAATCCCGCATCTCTAATAAGTTTTACCATACTCTTTTCATTAACCATGGCATTTTGAGTTCCCGCGGCTTTCACGACATTTTCTTCTATCATTGTCGAGCCCATATCGTTTGCGCCAAAACTTAACGCAACCTGTCCCATTTTCGCCCCTTGTGTAACCCACGATGCTTGAATATTATCGAAATTATCGAGGATAATTCTGGAAATTGCAAGCACCTTAAGATAATAATGACCATGTACATCCTTTGGGTTTAATTTTGTATTTTTACTTTGAAAACTCCATGGAATGAATGCTTTAAATCCGCCTGTTTTATCCTGGAGATCGCGCAATTTAAAGAGATGCTCTATAATCTCTTCATCTGTTTCTATGGTTCCAAACATCATTGTGGCGGATGAATTTAAACCTGCATTATGGGCTTTTTCCATCACTTCAAGCCATTTTTCACTGCCTATTTTATTTGGGCTTATTTTTTTTCTCACTCTATCGACTAATATTTCGGCGCCGCCGCCGGGAATGGAATCCAGCCCGGCATCTTTTAAAAGAAGAATTGCTTCTTTGACGGTAATATTATTGGTATCTGCTAAGTAATATATTTCAGGAGGCGAAAAGGCATGTATGTGAATATTGAATTTTTCCTTAATTGCCGATAAAAGATTTAAATAATAATCAAATTTGATATCGGGATTTAACCCTCCCTGAAGTAAAATTTGGGTTCCGCCTAAATCAATAGTCTCTTGAATTTTTTTAAATATATCGTCTTTCTTTAAAATATAAGCATCCTCATCTTGCAATTTTCTATAAAAAGCACAAAATTTACACTTAGATATGCAAATATTGGTATAGTTAATATTTCTGTCGATTATAAATGTGACTATGTTTTGGGGATGTTTATCCTTTCTTATCTCACACGCCATCTTTCCAAGCGTAATGATACCGTTATTCTTAAAAAGATTAATCGCTTGTTCTTTATCCACTCTATCTATTCTTGAATAAGAAGTTGTCATTAAAATATTATTCATAAATAAAAATCTTGCCCTATTCCTATTTTTATTAATTTTTGTTAGTATGCTAATTTAATAATGTATTAAGCCCTTCTAAACTTTCCTCGAAAGAATATTTTTCATTTGGCGTCTGCCTTATATAATTTTCTATTTTTTCCATATGATCTATTGCAAAATCTATTTTCTCGTTTGCACCCTTTGAGTAAGCGCCAATATTAATAAGATCCTCATTTATCCTGTATTCAGAGACCACCTTTAATACTTCCCTTGCTTTAAGCAGATGGCTTTCGGAAACTACATCCGGCATAACCCTCGATATACTGTTAAGCATATCTATCGCCGGAAAAACACCATTTTCCGCAATCTTTCTTGAAAGCGCTATGTGCCCGTCTAATATCGACCTTGCCGTATCTGAAATTGGTTCGTTCATATCATCGCCTTCTACTAAAATAGTATAGATACCCGTAATACTGCCCTTATCGGAATTAGCCGCTCTTTCAAGGAGTTTTGGTAAAACAGAGAAAACCGAAGGGGTATAGCCCCTGACCGTGGGAGGCTCGCCCGCCGATAAACCAATTTCCCTTGACGCCATTGCAAACCTTGTTATTGAATCCATTAAAAACAAAACATCAAGTCCTTTATCCCTGAAATATTCAGCAATTGCCGTTGCCGCAAATGCCCCTCTTAATCGTATTAGGGGAGATTTATCGGATGTTGCGACAATAACGATGGATTTTTTTAATCCCTCTTCACCGAGATTTTTTTCGACAAACTCTTTAACCTCTCTCCCTCTTTCGCCGATTAACGCAACGACATTAATGTCTGCACCGGAATATTTTGTAATCATTCCTAAAAGAGTGCTTTTGCCGACACCTGAGCCCGCAAAAATTCCGATCCTTTGTCCTTTGCAAATTGTAAGAAAGGAATTTATCGACCTCACTCCCACATCCATAACTTCTTGTATTCTTTTTCTTTCAAGCGGCGGCGGTGGTTCGTTAAATATTTTTGCAAAGTCTTTGCAATATATTTTACCCCTATCATCCAAGGGATTCCCGAAGGGATCCAAAATCCGCCCCAAAAGTTCATTCCCTACCGGAAATTTCTCTTCTTCGTCAAGTAAAACCACTTCGCTTTCTAAGCTTATTCCGCTAATATCCCCGTATGGCATAAGTATTGCCTTATCATTATTAAAACCTATAACCTCTGCCAGAACAGGCTCCCGTCTAACCGAATTTTTACTTTGAATTTTACAAATTTTCCCTATGGAAAGCAAGGGGTGTTTAGTTTCGAGAATAAGTCCTACGGCTTTTGTCAACTTGCCTTTAATAATAAATCTATCGACATTTTTAAGCAG
Source organism: bacterium (assembly GCA_021798015.1). GTDB lineage: Bacteria > SZUA-79 > SZUA-79 > Acidulodesulfobacterales > Acidulodesulfobacteraceae > Acidulodesulfobacterium. The sequence continues at coordinate 14,408 of JAJZYP010000008.1, read as the reverse complement.
GTCGTTATATTCCTCTAAATTAATGATTTTACCCATGTTGCCATCTGCCGCCTCCATTCTCTTCAGGATTTAGTGGATTTTGGATTATTGTTATTATATTCATCATAATAACTTAAAACGGTTTTAACATAATTTTGGGTTTCTTTGAATGGCGGTATTCCATTATATTTGTCGACATTTTCAGTTCCGGCGTTATAAGCGGCAAGGGCAAACTCGATGTTTCCGTTATAAAGGTTCAGTAACCTTTTTAAGTATAGCGTTCCACCCAAAACATTATAGGCAGGATTATAAGGATCGACTCCAAGGTTTTTTGCCGTCCCCGGCATAAGCTGCATAAGCCCTATCGCGCCTTTGTCCGAAACGGCATACGGATTAAAACCCGATTCCGTCCTCATAACCGCCTTTATTAAATTATAAGGGATACCGTAAATCTCCGAGGCTTTTTTTGCCAGTCCATCGGCTGTGACATATCCATTTTGGTGATTTTGATTATCATTGTTGCCGATATTGGCAACTTTATTTTTATTAGAATTTTGATCTGGAACGGGAACAGGATTAAAACCGCCGTCTGATTTAGATAAAAGTTTATAGGCTTGAAATATATTGTTCGTATTGGAAAGTTTATCTAAAGAGGGAGTTACGCCTTTTGTCCCGATATTATTTATTAAAGACGGATGCTCTTTAAAATAACCCACTATCATTTTTGCTATGCCTATTCCTTTGCCATAGGTTTCATTATTTGCGATTGCTTCGTAAAAAAGCGAATTAAATATTTTATATCCTTCGCCGCGATCTATAAAAGAACCCTTATCAACCTCTTTAGCCATAGAATTAAAAATCATATCCAAAAACAACGCCTCGAATTTTGTGGCTACAAGTTTGATTTTATTTAAATCTTGCGGTGAAATACTTTCGGGTTTTTGGTTATTGCCGTGGGCAGAGCCCGCTTTCGCAAGACTTTCGAGCATGGGGACGACTGGCTTCGGTTGATTTGCAGGTCTTTTATTTTTAGTTGAGCTTGCGCTGATCTTCGGTTCGGTCTCTACCTGAGAACTAACAGCATCTATAATGGATTTAAAATCATTCATAAATTTTCTTTTATTTAATTAATTTAATTTAAATATAATTGAATTATATCATAATCAAATTATGAGTTCTATCTTTCTTTAATAAATAAAATAAATAAATAAATGATTTAAGAAAATAGTTAATATATAAAACTATATAAAAAATACAAAAATGGGTAAAAATTATCTGAATCTTATGTTATAATAAAAAGATAATCAACCCAGGCTCAATAAAAAAACTAATTTAAATTAAATAAAACGCATAAATAAGTATAAAATATGGATTTAGCATCTATCATAGGCTTTATTCTTGGGATTGGCGGCATAATATTTGGAAATTTCTTGCAGGGTTCTAATTTAATGCAGCTATTAGATCCAATCGGCTTTGTCATAGTCATATTCGGAACCGCAGGCGCAACAATTGCCGGAAATCCCATGGAAAACTTAAAAAGGGCTATGATATCCGCCAAAGAAGTAATTTTTTTTAAAAAAGTCGATTATGAAAACACTATTTCGGAGTTAATTAATTATGCCGCAAAAGCAAGAAAAAACGGCGTGCTTGCCTTAGAATCCGATATAGATGCATCTTCCGACCTTTTTGTAAAAAAGGCATTATCATTGGTAGTCGATGGAATAGACCCGCATGTTGTAACAGAAATTATGGAAACAGAATTATCGAATATTGAAGATGTTGGGGATGAAAGCGTAAAAATTTTCGAGCAAGCCGGAGGATATTCCCCAACCTTGGGTATAATTGGAGCCGTTCTTGGACTTATACATGTTATGCAGCATCTAAACAATCCAAACAGGCTTGGAGCAGGCATCGCCGTGGCCTTTACGGCAACACTTTACGGCCTCGCCTTTGCAAATACAATTTTATTTCCCATATCGAGTAAGCTTAAGATTAATCTAAGAGCAAAGGTCCTGAGAAACGAGCTGATACTTATGGGGATAGAGTCCATTCAAAACGGTGAAAACCCAAGATTAATAGAAGAAAAGCTAAAATCATTTTTAAATGAGAGCCAAAAAAAGATGTATGAAGAAAAAAATCAGGAGAAATAAAAATGAGAAAAAAGAAAAAGATTGAAGAAGGTACGAGCAAAGACAGATGGATGATAAGTTACGGCGATTTTTTAACCACCCTTTTGTCGTTTTTCATAGTAATGTTTGCCATATCAAAGGTTAACAATGTAAGACTTAAAGAGCTTGCCGTATCTATTCAGCAAGCTTTTGGAGCAAATAAATTTATTACCGTTTCAAAATCAAAACCCAATATAGCATCCACGCCAAAACTCATTGTTCCCAAAGTTGCCCCTTCTACCTTCAGGGTTTCGCAATCTAATAAGAAGTTAATTAAGGCGGAAAGGTACGAGGTTAAGGTCTTTAATAACATAGAAGGAAAGATAAAAGCCTTTGTGTCCGGTAACAGCGCATATAAATCGTCGCTTAAGATATATAAATCGACAAGGGGGCTGGTTATATCCCTTAAGGGTTCAAGTTTTTTTAAGTCTGGCAGCGCAAGAATACTAAAAGAATTTCACCCCCTTTTATTGCATATTGCATCCGAATTATTGAAAGTAAAAAATAATATTGCCATAGAGGGCTATACCGATTCCACTCCTATTCATACAATTAAATACCCAAACAACTGGATGCTTTCAACGGCAAGAGCGGTTAGTGTTTTAAGGTTTTTTACAAAGAAGGTCATATTCCCGCCTACAAGGCTTTCAGCCGCCGGCTACGGAAAGTATAGACCTGTTGCGACGAATAAAACAGCTCAAGGAAGAGCGCTCAACCGGCGAGTAAACATAGTTGTCCTTTCCACCTTTTTAAATAATGAGCTCCCGAAGTCATAAGAACACCCCGTCAGACTTTGGCTCGCACCCATCATCTAAAGAGAGGAGAATTTTGTTAAACGACTCGGAAAGGAAATAAGCACGGGCATTAGCTGCCGCCTCTCCTCAAAAAGGGAATATATGGTCAAGATGCGGGATTTTGAATCTGACGCCTTTGTTTCTCTAACGTGAATTTTATTATTTCATCTCTGTCGGATTCATTTATCGCGATAAATTTGCAAGCAATATTATATTCCCCATTTTTAATAATTTTAACAACTTGAGCGATTGCTTTTATAGTAAATTGCGGAACAGCAGGGAATAACATAGTAATTTTAATAATACTTCCCTGTGTTAAATTGGTTATATTTGAGCCACTCAGGTCTTGCGGCTCGCTAAACATAAATCCAGACCCGCTGATAGAAACCTTCTTTTCCTTAACACCGGCAAAAATAGATGCCTCAGGATTAAGTAATGATAATACAACATCCAATTTGCTGTTTATGGCAATCAAAAGCCTTTCTATGCGTGGATTAATCGGCGTTTCACTCTCTCCCCCGCCTGATGGCTGATAAATTTTAGGAGTTGATAGATTATAAATACCGTAAACGGATGTAGAAAACGAGGGTTTAGATATGTACTCATCCTTAATATCAAGAAACTCTTTTATCTTGATTTCTTCATAGATAAATTGAAGGAGTGCCTGTATTCTTAAGAATTCCCTTCCCTCCCTTTGGGAAGATAATTCTGGTATTAGAACCTTTACGGCAATATTACTTGCGCTCTTAATTACACTTTTAACCGAAAGTTTAAATAAGTAAACCTGATTTATGTCCTGATATATTAAAGTATTATCTTTAGAATTATTGATTAAACTTATATCAGCGTCAATATTGTAATCTTCTTCATCAAATTCAAATACCATTTTTTCTGAAAAAGATGCATAAAGGATAATATATAAATAGCCGTCTTCGATATTAGATACAAATCCTTTATAGTTTTTTTTGGGTATTTGGAAAACTATATCCTGGTTTTTATAAAAATAGTTCTCTAATTTATCCATATATTTTATTATTTTGTTATATTATTAAATTTATATGCCTTAATCGCAACGGTAATCTTTTGAAAAAATTTAATTTTCTCACCGGTCTCGATCTTCCTTGTCATTAGAATATCTAAAATAATTCTTTCAAGCTCAGTTATTTCGATAAGTTTTTTTTTAAGGATAGCTATTTTAGTATCGTCAAATATGTCAAATACAACGGATATCTTTAAAAACATCTTAGTAAAAAAAAGTTTTCTATCGAATATATGAGAAATATCATTAATTTTTTCTCTCTTCTCAAGGAGAGTGAGCAGTATGTATTTATTTATTATAAGGATTTTATTCGCAATTTTAATTTTTAAATCAATGGAATTTTTCATACAAAAAAGTCATTAATACTCTATTAAAAAATGATTTGAACTTTTTCTTTATTATATATTATAATAAAATCAGGTCTTGTTCAAGCAATTATAATGAATTTTTTGTTAATTAAAAGCGCAAGTTATGGAAAAGGTTTTAGCCTCCAAATTAAAAATCGGGGATATCTTAGGGAGAGATATTATCTCGGATAAAGGTATGCTAATACTTAAGAAGGGAACAGTTTTAAACGCAAAATTCATAGATAAGATTAAAAATTCAAAGTTTGTCTCAGGAAAAATCGGGGAAAATTTTGTATTCATAGAAAAAAAACAAGAAAATAACGAAAAAGATATCACAAAAAACGAGGAATATATTAAAAGAGAAATTGCTTTATTAGAAAAAAGGTTCAAAAAGGTTAAAGGCGACACATTAATGGATGAAATCAAAGAAATCATAAAGGATGTTATTCTAAAACAAACATTTTAAATATACATATGGAATACGGGCGAAAAAATGTCGATAGATTCGATGAATTAATATCGACTATAAAAAAAACCGATAACATCCCCACACTACCAAAGATTATTAGTAAAATTACAAATTTAATGGAGGACGATACTTTTCCGGTAAAATACATCGGAGAATTAATGACAAAGGATTTAAGCCTTTCGGCTCGTATTTTAAAAATAGTAAATTCCCCATTTTACGGATTTTCTCAAAGAATATATAGTTTAAACCATGCTATCGTTTTATTGGGCGCTAATGTTTTAAAAAGTGTTGTGATTTCTACATCGATATTTACCGCAATGAAAGAATCGATGGAAGGACTATGGGAACATAGTCTTTTTTGCGCTTTTACCGCCAAACATATTGCCAGAGTTTTAAATAAGGACAAAAACAGATTACTTTTAAACAGCAATAATAAAAAGTATGTAATAGATGAGGATCTGATATTTTCGGCGGCTCTCCTCCACGACATTGGAAAGATTATTATAGCGACGACATTTAAAGACGATTTTAGAAATATTATCAAGACTGCCAAATATGATAATATACCGTTAATAGATATAGAGTATAAAATTTTAAATACCTCTCATGACTATTTAGGTTACGCCCTTGTTAAAGAATGGCATCTGCCATCATCCATATATCTTCCAATAAAATATCATTATAATTTAATATTGGCGGGTGATTTTAAGATAGAAACGGCAATAATAAACCTCGCCGATTTTTTAACAAAATCGTTAGGCATAGGATTTTCGGGGAGTCCTTATATTGAAAAGCTAAACGGGGAGGTCATCAAAATACTCGGCATAGATATAGATTTCATAAAAAATATAATAGAAGAAATATACCCCTTTAAGGAAGAGCTTTATATTTTTGATTAAAAGGAATTTTTAATGCTAAAAAAGACTAATGTAACAATTTTTCTCGTTTTACATAAAGACTCTAAATATAAAAAAATTATTCCAGGTGAACTTAAGGAATATAGTTTTAAAATATTCAAGTCTTTTAATCAAGCTTACTATTCCGTATATGCCTCGCCGCCACAGTTAATCGTAATCGGTATAGAAGACCTTTTTAAAGAGCCTGATTCATACGAAAATCAACTTAAGTTGATAAACGATATGCAACTCGATAATATGCTTAGCAATATTCCCATACTTTTTATATTACCGATGAATTTTAATTTCGAAAATATTAAAAACGGGTCGATAGACCTGCAAAGTTCAAAGTATTATTTAAAGGATTACATTAAAGAACCGCTATCAACAGATGAAATTTCCTATAAAATTAACAGTATTTTATGTTCCTCTAAAACTGCTCTTGATGCTAATCCACTTACAAAACTACCTGGAAACTCATCTATAATGGGGAGGGTTGAAAATAAATTGGATGAAAATATAGATTTCTCTTTTTCGTATATAGATATCGATAATTTTAAATCATATAACGACAAATATGGATTTGTAAGAGGCGACGAGGTAATTATGATGACCTCGAGGCTTGTTGCCACAACAGTATATGACATATCTAAAACACGCAAAAGGGACATTGAAAAATATGTGCTTATAGGACATATCGGCGGCGATGACTTTACGGTAATTTCTCATCCGGACGATGCGCTGGATATAGCAAACACCATTATATACAATTTCGATAAGATTATACCCTCCTTTTACGATACTACCGACAAAGAAAGAGGCTATATAGAGGCTTACGACAGGCAAAAAACCCTAAGGCAATTTTCGATAATGAGCTTGTCTATTTCGATAATTCCGAATGCAAACAAAAAAATTACACATTACGGACAGCTTAGTGAAATAACATCGGCTCTTAAAACTTCCGCCAAAGAAAGTATTGGGTCTAAAGTAGTTATCGATAAAAGAGAGATGGGCTAAAATTATAAGATTACTTTAAAAAGGTGTCCGATTTATTTTCTGAAAAATAAATCGGACACCTTTTTTGAACCCTAACCGGAGACTGTTTCGTTTTTTTTAATCGAAAGTTTCTGTCTTACCGAATATATATCGTCGTTTAAAACCGCTTGTAACGCTTTATTATTTTGCGTATTTATAATAATGGGACCTTTTAAGTTTACCGTAGAAGAAGAAAAATCGGAAGACAATGTGGCTATTGTAAATATTATGGCATCGCTTTTGTTATTAAGGTTTAACAATTTTTTTTCCTCATCCGTAACTTGAACGCTATAATCTTTAAAAAATAGGTTCGGGTCGGTGATAATGAAACATAATCTTTCATTATCAATACTTTGTAAAATAAAAAAGGGGACATTTTTTTCTTTATCGATATTTAAAATGCAAAACCTTTTAAAAATGTCAAAGCCGAGTATAGGCTTTACAAATTCAATAATTTTGGACTTATCGACGGCTAAACCTTCAGGGTAATATATACTCTTTATTGAAATTGTATCGGGGTTATTCACTTATTAAGACCTCTTATTTATTAATTAATATTATTAAATATTTTCAAATAATATATCAAGATTTATGTTTTTTATCCCTATTAAATATATTATCCAGATTGGCTATTATTCCGGAATTTAGTTTGGAGGCATTTATGTTTTCCTCCTTTATCGATTCATAAAGTTCTTTTCTAAAAATGTCTATATTCGCAGGCGCGTCTATTCCAATCTTAATCGTGCCGCCTTTAATCGAAATAACCTCGACGGTTATATTATCGCCTATTTTTATACTTTCACCCTCTTTTCGGGTTAGAATAAGCATATATTGTATATTTTATTGGCTTAATAATTAATTTAATTTATTATTTAATTTGTTATAAATATTTTAACAGCATAGGAGTTAATTGAGTAATACCTGCCGCCGTTTGAAGTGTCGCCTGATATGAATCCTGAGCCTGAGTAAGGCTTGTTATAGCTTTCGGGATATTGACATTTTCCGTTTGCCCAAGAAGTTGATTAATATTTGATAATACCGTTTGATAACTTGTGGATTGTTCCTGTAATCTCTGCACCTTTGTTCCAATGGTTGACTGTGCGGATAATATCTGATTTAGACCGTTTTTTATTCCGCTAATTATGTTGGAAGAATCGCTTTGGTAAACCCCTGATGAAAGTTCCGATTGAAAAAGCGAAAGAACGGAAATTAGCCCCGATGGGTTATATGAACTTTTTTGATTTGCGGGGTCACTTCCGAATATAGCATCGGCAGTGAGAGATGGAGCAATCGTTTCATTTTGCGTTATTTGGTATCTCTGGTTGACATCCGTTCCCGCATAAGTATAAACATTATAATTAACGGGAGTTACCGTTCCGTTGGCATCGTAATGTGCTTGAGAGGATGTGTAAGCCTGAGTTTGCGATAAATTTTCTCCAGTAAAAATATTTTGACCGTTATAAGAGGTATCGGACGATTGCAAAAGTTCGTTTATGATTTGTTTAACCTCCTGCGCCGCACCGGATTGGTTTGACGCAGATGTTCCGCCGTTTGCCATTTCTATTGCAAGGGTTTTAGCCTGATTCACGACACCAATGACATTATTTAGCGTAGATGATGCTAAAGACGCAATCTCGTTGGAAGAATTGACATTTGAATTATATTGATTAATAAGTGAAGTGCTATTTTTGTAAGACAGAACATTAACCATACCTGCAGGGTTATCCTGCGGATAGTTAATCTGCAAGCCGCTCGAGATTTGGGCTTGAAGATTATAAATGGAAGACGATTCGTTTAAAAGCTCGCTGTTAATGTTGTTATATATCATATTATTGGTTATCTGGATCATTCTATTTCACCCCCGCCTTAACCCTCCCCCCTTTAAGGAGGAGAGAATACATTAAAATTATGGAACAATGCTAAGAAGCGCCGTCATAATAGCCTCGGCGGAATGCGTTAAAGCCGCCGCCGCCTGAAAAGAATTTTGATAATTAACAAGGTCTGTCATCTGCTGGTTCATATTTACCCCGACGGATGATGACAATTGATTTTGTAAATTTGTTAAAACAGAACCGGAATTTGTATAATTAGTGTTTGCGCTCTGAGCCTGAGTTCCTATATTAGAAACAATGCCTGAATAATAGGTTGAAATAGTCGTGTCAGTCCCGTTAATAGGCACATTATTGTTTTGAAGCGCTGCAAGATTTAAGGCGTTTTCATTGTTTCCGCTGAGGCCGATACTATTCATCTGCGAAAGAGTGAGACTAGGAGTAGTAGATTGCGGCGATAAAACATTTGCCGTAAAGGAATCGCCGTTTGACGGCGTTCCCGTAAGCGTAACATGAAAGTTTTGAGCGTTTTGAGCCGGCGCAGGTGAAGTATTGTTGTTTTGATTTCCAAAAAAAACGGAATAAACCTGCTGACCAGATGAATTAGTCGTGGGCGTAATATTTAAATATTGGGTATTTCCCGTAGTTTGATTAGTAACGGCAAAGTTATATGTTGCTCCGCTGGTAGATGCGATTTGTGGAGGATTATAATAGGTTATACTATACTGCCCTCCTTCGTTACTGCCTGAAATTTTGGTTCCGTTTGTATATATCGTTGGATTTACTACCGAGCCTGCGCTTATCGTTGCATTGCCGGTGTTGGTCGGGTTAACGGCTGTTGAAACGGCGGAAGCCGCCGCAACCTGAGATGTCGTTAAATTTGGATTAACCGCCATAGTAAAAGCGGGATTCGTAGTCAATTGATCGACGGTGAAAGTGTCGCTACTTGCCGGGGCGGTTCCCGAAGTGGAAGTTCCGGTAATGTTAACCGACACCCCGTCAAAATTAAGCGTATAAACTTTTTGCTTATAATTATTAGTTGCCGAAGAAACGCTAACGGCAGAGCTGCTTAAAGTTTGATTTGTCGTAGTATTCTCAACCGTAAAGTTTCCAGAACCGTCTGTAGTAATTTTATAACTATCTCCCGTCAAATCCACAGGATTCGTTACCGTGCCGGTTGATATAGTTGCATCCGTTCCACTTCCCACCGCCATTGTCAAATTCGGTGTAAAAAAATAATTTCCGGTCGAACCGTCGAGCCCATACCCGTTATATTGCAAAGAGTTGACATTGTCGGTTATTGCGGCGGATAACGAGTTGAGTTTATTTATGTAAGACGGCGCCGCGGTCTGTTCTAAATTAACATAGGCGCCTAGACTGCCCCCCGTAACATTTTGAGTAATATCCTGCCGGGAACCGGCAGGTCCATTCCACATTATATTTAAAGAGGAGGTATTTGAGCTATTAATTTTAGTTGACAAATTAAACGATGAATCGCTTAAGACAAGAGGCGTATTACCCATTGAAATATTAATTTTGCCGTTATTATTCTCATAATAGGAGATATTGACTAATTTAGAGAGCTGATTTATAGCGCTCATCCTTTCGTCCCTGAGTTCATTGGCATTGCTTCCGGCATTTTGCGCATATGTAACCTGCTGATTAAGCGAGGCAATTTGCGATGTAAGGCTGTTAACTTCGGGTATAGTGCCGTTAATGGATGTATTTGTCGAGGAAACGGTATTCATTATGGTGGTATAAGCATTATTTATATCGCCGGTTAACGATTTTGCATCGGAAAGAAGCGCTGTTCTTTGTGCCGTATTGGACGGGTTATTGGCAACATTTTGAAAGTCGTTGAAAAATGTTGAAATAGCCGAGCTAAAACCTGAACCGGACTGATCATTAAAGAGATTTTGAATCTGATTCAAACCTTGATATAAAGTTGTGTAATAGCTATTTTGGGTTGTTTCGTTGTTAACCTCCGATTGCACAAAAGAACTTGTACTCCTTTGAACCTGCGTTAAATTAACCCCGGTTCCGTAAGTGTACGGCGCGCCGACAACGGCGGGAGCCTCGCTTAAAATCGGGGTTTCATTATTATAAAAAGGGGTATTGACATTTGCGACATTTTGCCCGACCGTGTTCATAGCCGCTTGATTAGTCGTCATAGCCGAATTGGCAATATCGAATATGTTGTTTATCGTAAGCATTTTAAATTTTAAGACCTGACCCCATTAAAACATTTTTTAACGGAGAAAAGTTTGAATTATTTTCGCCGCCTTTGTTATAGATAGAATTTTTATGAAATATATCGGTAATGAAAGATATTGTAAGCTGATTATAATATATATTTTTTTTAATCAATCCCGAAAATGCCTCGTTTATATCTATTATTTCAAAAATTTCAGCCTTTATCCTGTTTTTAATATTAATTAATTCTTCATTGCTTCTATCCTGCTCTATTAAATCAAATTCCTTTAACCTTAAGGTTAATTCATTTAATATTTCCCTCTTATTATTAAATATATCGATGTTCTCAAGAGGATTAAAATTGGAACTTAAGGTTAAATAAGATTCGTTAAGTTCTTTTTTTAATCTTAAAACAATTTCGAGCAGTTCCTTAAAATGTCCTTTATCTTCGGTTAAATTTTCCATAAAATTATCAAATTAGTCTATATTATTTCATCAGTTATACCTAAATTTTTAAGCAATCCTTCGGCTATTTTTGAGCTGTCGGCATATTTCCCTGATGCCGCTTGCTGTTTAATTACATCAAGTTTTGCGGAATTGGACTTAGATGCCGTATCGATAGAAGCTTTTAAATTACTGATGAAGTTTGCTCCATCGGATATGCTGACCTCATCCCCTGTCGTTTGACCGGTTTTTAAAGTTATCTCTCCCTTTTTATTGCCGTTATTTTCGGGTATTTCGTTAATAACAGGCGAAACATTAGTAATCTGAATTGTCATATGTTTATCCTTCTTTTATTTTTTTATTATTCGGTAATTAATTATTTGGTAATTAATTAACGAGGATTTAATTACACATATAACAATCGTCATTTTTAAATAATATCTTTAATATTGTTTTTACCCCCCCTTTTTTTTACATTATCTTAATTTGCGCCGAAAGAGCTCCTGCCGCTTTAATAGATTCTAATATCGATATAATACTTGAAGTCGATGCGCCAACCGCATTTAAAGCTTTGATAAGTTTTGCCACGGTTAAACCTCTTTTTAAATAAAACGCGTTGGGGATCCTTTTTTTATTAATTTTAAGGGTTATATTTCTATTGGATATTGCAACCGGATTTATTTTTATGTTACCTCCCATTACAACAGTCCCGGATCGTTCATTAATGACTACAATCGCTCTTGAATGTGTTTTCACGCTGATAGCATTGACAACGGAAACATACTTTGCGACATTCCCTTTATATAAGGCAGGGACATTAACCGATACTTGAGTGGAATTTAATGATTTTGCAATACCCTTTCCAAATTTTGTATTTATAGCCGAAGCTATCCTTGATGCCGTAGTAAAACTTGGATTTTTAAGGATTAATCTTATGGAATTAAACGAATTTAATCCGATAGAAATCCCTTTTTCGATTATTCCGCCGTTATCTACGATACCGGATGTTTGAAAATTTTGGGACACGGGAATATAGCCCGGAAGCGGTAATATATTATCGGTAGAGACATTTCCGCCTGTGGATACGCTCCCCTGAGCCAACGCATAAACCTTACCATTTGGTCCCTTTAAAGGGGTCATTAATAAAACCCCTCCCTGCAAACTTTGCGCATTTCCGATCGAACTCACCGTCACATTTATCTTTTGACCGGGAATGGCGAACGGCGGAAGCTCCGCTGTAATCATAACAGCGGCAGTGTCTCTTATTGTATAAAGAGAAGCCTGATTGGTGTTGATACCCAACTTTGACAGCATAGTAACGATGCTTTGTTGTGTTACATTAACGCCCCACTGGTCACCTGTTCCGTCAAGCCCCGTAACAAGACCGTAGCCTACGATTGGATTGCTCATTGCGCCGTAAATTGAAGTAATGTTGCCAATTTTAGCCGCATCGGAAAAATTTGGGTTTACATTTATAAGAATTGTGGTTACTAAGAATAATAAAGCTATTAAAAATATATTATTTTTATTCATTTTACGCGCTTATCTACCCAATCTACCTATGGATTTATAATTATATATTATATTAAATTATATTAAAATGGCCATAAAAAGTTTAATATATGATAAAGCCACCCCGGCCTCTGCTGCCAATTTACGGGACCCTGTCCATTTATCCATATTCTTGGGTCGGCAATTTGACTTGAAAGAACGGTGTTGGCAGGAGAAATATCTATTGGTCTGACAATACCTTTAATTAAGATGTATCTTGTTTCTCCGTTAATAGAGACCTCTCTTTCGCCTTTAACTTCCAAATTTCCGTTTGGAAAAACCTTGACGACCTGAGCCTCTATCATAGTTGATATTTGACCGGATTCGGCTACTCCGCCTCCGCCGTTAAAACTCTCAACGTTTGACCCCTGATAGCCGGTGGGTTTTGCGGTCGAAAGACTGCCGAAGGCAAAACTGCCTTGACCGGATGAATTTTTAGATAATGTAGTTCCCGAGGAATCCTGAGCCTGCGTCTGATCGTTTACTATTATAGTAACTATGTCGTTAAGCTTATATGCAACATTATCAGAGTACAGATTTGCCGCATTTTGCGAACCGTTCCATAAAGAACCTAAGACAGGTTTGTTTTGAATCCCTCCGTTTTTTGCCGTAGGTTTGACATAGGTGGGGGGGATCATAGATTTTGGCGGTGTGACAAAACCTCCGCATCCGCTTAAAGATAAGGCTAAAAAAGAAAACATAAGGGATAAAAATATCCACTTTTTAAATCCCCTGCCATGTCGCCGCTTTTGCCGCTTATTACATTTTTCCATATAAATTTACCTGACTATCACCATTTGATTTGATTTAACAATTCCATTTACAACCAGACCCGACTCGATATTTTTGACCCTTATGGTGGAATTGTAAGCGCCGGACTGGAGTGCCATTCCCCTTGTTTTTAAATCCAATCCGTATCTTTTATAAACGATATAAAGCATATTTCCAAAATTTATTATTCTTTTTCTTTCGGTATTTATCGCGGATAAAGTGGAATTTTGAACAATAACGAACTTTGCTTCTTTGCCCATTACATCTTTGCTATTTAAATAATATCCCGCATTTATATCAGGAATATTTACCATAGAAACCACAACATCGTCAGCATTGATTATCTGAAATTTTCCGATAGTTCGCGAGGCAACCGCAACGGGCGCATAAATTCTCACTTTAAAAGTGACGTAGGCAATTCCTCTAAGTAAACCTGTTTTTTTATTTATTAATTTAATTATAGCCGTATGATAGCCTGCAAATCCGGGATTATCGCTTATCGGTTTTATGGAATATCTAAAAACATTTTTTAATGGGCCTGCAAACCGAAAGTTGCTAAAGTGAAAATATTTTTTGAATTTTAACGATATTTCTTTTAAATAAGAATTTATTATCAGTTTTTTTAACTTTGTGCTATTTGCATCAGAAACTTTTGCATAAGAATTTTTTTCCAACCCTGTTACGGTTAGCCCTAAAAGAATGAAAATAAAAACCAGATTTTTGCGAAAGTTTTTTAACATATGTTTATGTGAACTACCCCGCCCTCACGGACGAGGCTTCCTGGTTCATAGACGGGATACTTTTTAGTGCGCGGGCGTTGCCGCCTGCGACATATTTTTTTGCTGAAAAGCAGTGCTTTTCAAAACATGCAAAAGAATATATATCCATAGAGC
>JAJZYP010000083.1 GCA_021798015.1 bacterium | reverse complement strand
TCCTGTATTTGCATCCACTACTGAAAAGACGCATTTGGGATTAGTAACGGGAATAACTTTAGAATGATTATTCCCATCGTAAACAACCCTTCCAACAACCCCGCTATAGGAAATAACCCCGTCTCCCACTTTAACCTCGTCTTTTTTCCCTTTGTTTATATAAAGGCTGTTTAACCAACCCTCTATTCCGTGAAGCGTGATGGTAGCGGGAATGGACTTTTTGGCAATGGTGTTTTTTAAAAACAGAAGGGCTTTAAGTTTTTCATTTTCTATTCGATAAGCTTTATATTTATTTAGTTTATATTTCATAATTTTTATTCTGGCTTTAAGCAATTTGTTATCGCTTTTAACCGATAGGATATTTAAATAATTTTTATATAATTTTTCGGAAATACTTAAAGGATAGTCTGCCGCTTTATATATATCATATGAAAAGTTGCTTATGAAATTGGAAAATAAACCGCCAAACTTAAATCCATTAGTGGAGATAATATATAACGAAACTGATATTGCAATTATTATAAATAGGGCTATTATATCCTTATGCTTTTTAATCTTTACATTTTTAAAAAATTTTCCCACAACTAATTCTCAAGCATTACATCTTTTAACACATTGATTTCGTTTAACGCTTTGCCAGCCCCCCTTACAACGCATGTAAGCGGGTCGTCGGCTATTATAACAGGAAGCTCGGTATGTTCTCTTATAAGGACATCGATGTTTTTTAACAGAGCCCCGCCTCCGGCAAGGACAATCCCTCTATCTACAATGTCGGATGAAAGCTCCGGCGGTATATTTTCAAGGGTGGTTCTTATCGCATCGACTATCTGGCTTGCGGGTTCCGATATCGCCTCCAATACCTCCGACGATGTTATCTCGATAATCTTAGGTATTCCGCTAACTAAGTCCCTCCCTTTTATGTTCATTTTTGATTCTTCTTCGACGGGATAAACTGTTCCTATAGTCATTTTTACAAGCTCGGCAGTTCTATCCCCTATAAGCAGGTTATACTTTTTCTTAATATATTGTATAATGGCGTCGTCCATCTTATCGCCTCCAACTCTCAACGATTTAGCATAAACTATACCAGACATGGAAATTACCGCAACCTCCGTTGTGCCTCCCCCGATATCCACTATCATATTGCCTGCAGCTTCCGTAATGGGAAGCCCTGCTCCGATAGCGGCGGCAATAGGTTCTTCCAAAAGATAAACAACCCTCGCCCCTGCGGCTTCGGCGGATTCTTTAACAGCCCTTCTTTCAACGGCGGTAATACCCGAGGGGATTGCAACAATAACTCTGGGTCTTATCATGGTCTTTCTGTTATGAATCTTTCGTATAAAATATTTGAGCATGGCTTCGACAACTTCAAAATCGGCAATTACACCGTCTTTCATAGGTCTAATTGCAATAATGTTTCCGGGCGTTCTGCCAAGCATTTTTTTAGCGTCTTTTCCCACGGAAAGAATCTTTTTTTCCCCATGCGAATCAATATGAACCGCCACAACAGACGGTTCGTTTGAAACAACGCCCTTATCTTTAACATAAATAAGTGTATTTGCGGTACCAAGGTCAACTGCCAAATCATTGCTAAATAACCCAATTAAATTGTCAATAAACATAACAAACCCTCTTTATCCTATAAAATAAAAATAGAATAGAATGTTTTGATTTTTCTTTTATTTAAAATATCTTTATGATGTTATACTATATTATTTTTTTTGGCAATAAAAAAGTTAATTTTGATTTTTAATGTCAGTTTTGCTAATATATATCAATGGAAAAAATTCTAATTTCGGACATTAAAGAAAATCAAAAAATAGACACGATTTTTCTTGTTAAGAGTAAATCCAACGCCACGGGAAAAACCGGTAAACCTTATATGTATCTTAAATTATCCGATAAAACCGGTGAAATTAAAGGATATATCTGGGATAACATAGAAAAATACAATGGACTCTTTGATGCGGGAGATTTTATCAAAATAAAGTCAAAATCATCCATATTCCAAAACGAACTTCAGCTTAGTATTTCGGAATTGGAAAAAATAGACGAAACTAATATAGATGAAAATCTCCTCAGGCTTTTTTTAAAATCTACTAAATACGACATAAATGTTATGGTTTCGGAACTCTCAACGCTTTTAAACCAAACACTAACCGATGAATATATTATAAAACTCACGGAAAAATTTTTAAACGATGAAAATTATATTAAAAAATTAAAAACAATGCCGGCCGCGAAATCTATTCATCACGGCTATATAGGCGGATTGCTCGAACATACTTTAAGTATGTTAAGGATAGGGGTTTTTCTATCAAACCACTATGAAAAATATATAAATAAGGATATTTTAATTGCCTCTATATTTCTTCATGATGTCGGCAAAATGGAAGAGTTAAGCAATAAAAATAACATAACCGAATATTCCGATGAGGGAAAACTATTGGGACATATAATTCTTGGAGCAAACATTATAGATAAAAAGATTGATGAGATTCCTGATTTCCCCAAAAATTTAAAGGTATTATTACTTCACTCCATTATATCTCATCACGGGGAATTGGAATTTGGCTCGCCAAAAAGGCCAAAAACCGTTGAGGCACTTTTACTCCATTTTATCGACAATATGGATGCAAAAACAAATCAATTTATAGATGTAATGAGGGCTCCGAATACACCTTGGAGTTCGTATTCAAAACAACTTGACAGGTACCTATTAAATTCGAAGATATTTTATTCAAAAAAGATAGACGACATAAAAAATAATCTTGACGGTTATTTAGGCCACGAAGAAGATATTGCGAGCGCCCCCGGCAAAAAAGCCCTTGCGGAAGAGAATAAAAAAATAGAAAGTGATAAAAAAGATATAAACGATAAAGCTGAAAATGCCGATATGATTAACAATGAGAGTTTTGCCGGCGAATTATTTTAATTTAACCTACATCGTTATACTTCCTGAGTTTAAACTTTGTGCCCAGTTTATGAGCAAGATTTTCGACATAAGAAGCATCAAGCCCCGGCAAATCGACCGCGGTGCAGGTAACCTCTCCTATATATTTCTTTGATTCCTTTACAAAATCTAAAACAGCGCTATATGCATCAACCCCTTTTTGATTTAATTGGGGCAGGCAAACCATATTGTAAAAATCGCTATTTTGGGCGTTGAGACTTATGCTGACGCTATCTATAAACCCTTCCAATTCATGCGCAATATTCCTGTTATAGACGGCATTGGCTAAGCCGTCAGTATCGAGCCTAACCTTTATTCTACCGTTACACTTTTCCTTAATAGCCCTTGCAATATCCTTAAGGGTTGCTATTCGTAATGTCGGTTCTCCGAGTCCGCAAAAGACTGCTTCATCAAAGTTATAATAATGAAAAATAGATGAAATAACCTCTGAAACAGAGGGCTCTTTTTTTAATTCAAGGTTATACCCCCGGACATTAAAATTATTTTGTCCACCTTGATATTTTGGGCAAAAGGTACAGCGGTTGGTACATTTATTTGTCAAGTTTATATAGACGGAATTTCTGATTTTATAAGCAACAGCCGGATAAAAACCCCTGACTCTGTCAAGGGAAAAAAGATTTACGGTGTTTTGCACCGTAAGTTCATCGAATCTTTTTTGTTCAATCCCTTTTAATTCGGCAATTTTCTGCAAGACAAAACGAACATACGACGGCTCGTTCCTTTTACCCCTCAAAGCCTGCGGGGCAAGATAAGGACTGTCCGTCTCTACTAAAATATTTTCATCCGGAATGCTTTTTGCTATTAACCTGATATTTTCATTCTTTTTATATGTGATATTTGCCGAAAAAGATATAAAAAAACCCAATTTTATAAATTCCATTGCAATATCTAAATCATTAGCAGAAAAGCAATGTATGACACCACCAAAAAATCCGACTGGCGTATTATTTATACAATTACTTAAAATGTCTAGAGCCTCTTTGTAAGCGTCCCTTACATGAACAATAATAGGAAGTCTGTGGGTTAAAGCAAGTTCTACTTGAAATCTAAATAGCTCTTCCTGCAGACTTTTAATTTTATTAATATCTCCAGTTACCCCGCCGTTAAAAAAATAATCAAGCCCAATTTCACCAACGGCAACAATCTTTTCCCTGTTATTTGAATAGTAATTTTCAAACAAATTAGAGATGTCCTCAAAATCGGTATAAGAGCTTTTTGGATGAACTCCTAGGGTGGTATAAATAAAATCATAGGAGTTGGCAATATTTATGGTTTTTTCTATTCTTTCGTTTTGAGCTAAAGAACCTATGGAAATGGCATGAGTTACACCGTTTTCACGCATTCTATCTAAAACGGCTTGAAAATCATTTTCAAAATCCTGCATCTCTAAGTGGCAGTGTGAATCTATCATATTTCTTTTTTCTTTTAATCTTAATCTTTGTTTACTATCTTTGGAAATAAAATATCCCTGTTTTCGTTAATTTTATGACCGTCTTTAAACAATACCCCGTGGCTGTCAAAAATATCTTCAGGAGTAACTGGGAATTTCAAAAACATAAAAGCCTCTATATTTAATATCTTGTTAATCCTTCCCGATGTATCAGGCATAAACGGATATATCAAATATGATATGTAATATATCGAAATAACCGCGCTTCTTAAAATTTTATATAATTTTTCTTTATCTTCCCGCTCCGAAATGTTTATTTTCCATGGAGCGCTGTCGTTTATGTATTTATTTACCGTGTTGATAAACTTAAAGGTATCCTCCAGAATCCTTGCAAAATCATAATTGTCATACCTATCGTTTAAGTTAGCCGTTATATCTATAACGGTTTTTATCAAGTCTTCATCGATACCGACCTCTAAACCGGGCAAAAACCCCCCGCTATATTTTTGAATCATGGCGGTTGTCCTTGAAACCAGATTTCCTAAATCGTTCGCAAGTTCGGAGTTATATCTTGTAATAAAATTATTCATATTGAAATCTCCGTCCAAACCCAATGTTACTTCCCTTAAAAGATAAAATCTTAAGGCATCCGCTCCGTAATTATTTATCAAATAAACAGGATCTATAACATTGCCAAGGGACTTTGACATTTTTTTATTGTCCATAAGCCACCATCCATGAGCGAATATCGTTTTTGGAAGCGGCAGATTTAAAGCAAAAAGCATAATGGGCCAGTAAACGGCGTGAAACTTAAGAATATCCTTACCTACAATATGGTTTGCGGTTTTAAAAAACAAATTAAAATCGTTCTTCTCACCTTCCTGAAACTCTTCAAAACCTATTGCCGAAAGATAATTTAAAAGAGCGTCAAACCAGACATATATAATATGTTTATCGTTTCCGGGGACAGGAATGCCCCAGCTAAAAGATGTTCTTGAAATGCTTAAATCATTTAACCCCTCTTTAATAAAAGACAAAACCTCGTTTTTTCTAAAAGGCGGTTTTATAAATTCAGGGTGATTTTCGATATATTCCACAAGTCTTTTTTCATATTTGCTTAATTTCAAAAAATAGCTTTCCTCTTTAACCTTTGACGCCGGTCTTCCGCATTGAGGACAGTTGCCGCCTATAAGCGACTTTTCGGTCAAGAATGTTTCACAAGGAGTGCAATACCAGCCCTCATATTCGGAAAGATAAATATCTCCTTTTTCCATTAACATAGAAAACACATGTTGAACCGTTTTTATATGGTCTTCATCGGTAGTTCTGATAAATCTGTCATAAGATATGGAAAGCAAGCCAAAAAGTTCCTTAAACTTGACATGAACGGCGTCCGCAAGATCTTTTGGGCTCATCCCCCTCGCATTTGCTTCTTTTTCTATTTTTAAACCATGTTCGTCTGTCCCTGTCAAAAAAAATACTTTAAGACCGGATAGCCTTTTAAACCTGGAGATAGAATCGGCAATAACCGTTGAATACGCGTGGCCGATGTGGGGTTTATCGTTTACATAATAAATAGGCGTAGTGGCATAAAAATAGTTTTTGAAATTATCTTTATTTGCCATAGCTTTATTCTTCTTCACTTTGCCGATTTGGATTATCATTGCACGAATCAGAGTTGCTGTTATAAAAGACCTTATTCCCCTCCTTCTCCCCTTTGCAAATATCCTCATCGGGGATTGACGGGTCAAAAGCAAGGCAGCATAAGAGTCTGCCGCAATATCCTACAACCTTACCCGCATTTTGACACTGAAGTTTTGTGATTTTAGAGGCTACATAATTCAACTCTTGACCGACTGAATTGCAGCAGCACGTCCTTCCGCATACGCCTATTCCTCCTAAAAGCTTACATTCATCTCTAATATTAATCTGGCGCATCTCTATTCTTAAATGAAATTTCCCTGCAAGTATTTTTACAAGCTCCCTAAAGTCAACTCTTTCTTCGGCGCTATAAAAGAAGATAAGCTTGTTTTCGGAGGACAAAAACTTAACCTTTAAGAGTTTCATTGTAATTTTAAGGTCTTCCACCTGAGCCTTGCAGAAATAGAAGCCCTCATTTTCGATGGGATAATATGCAAACTTCTCGCCTGTTTCGAAACTGTAAATTTTTCTAATTATTTGAGGCGTGGTTTTAGTGTCTTTATCGACAATTTTAATGTCTTCTGCAACAGTCCCTAAAAAAATCGTATTATTTTTCTCTACAAGTACTTTATCGTCTAATTTTAACTGCAACGCTTTTGCGTTAAATTCCTCGATATTAGCCTTTTCATATATTTTTACCCCAGCTACTCTCATATTTATAATATGTATCTCCTTGATTATCGATCCTAAAAAATAGTTAAAATTATCGCAACATATTTTGTGTCAAAAGGTCCGCAAAATAGGCATCCATAACAATAGCTTTATTTAAATTGTAATTCATTTTATCTATGTAACTAACCGTTAGCTCAATCATGTTCGATAACATGCGCGGGGTAACACCGGAATCTTTTATAAATTTCCAAATATCTCCGCAAATATCTACATTATATAATAATTTTTCATTTTTTGTCATATAATAAATATAAATATCCCTTAAAATAAACAAAAATACTTCAAATAACTCAATTTTATTCTCATTATCTTTATCGTTATCTTTATCTTTATCGTTATCATTCTTCTTACTTTTTAAATTTTTTAAAATCCTGTTAAATTCGTCCGCCATATTGTACTCAAACAATGTCGAGTATCTATAAAAGGATTCGTTAAAAATTAGGGTTAAAATTGATTTTCTTATTTCAAAATATTTACCGCTCACTAATTTTTCGAAATTTGAATAGCTGCCCTTTGCAAGCCTTAAATAAACCGTTAAGATATCGCCCGCCATATCAGGAAATTTAGCCTTAAAGGCTTCAAATAAATCTTCATCTTGAACAGGCCTAAAAGCAAGTAAGGAGCATCTTGAAACAATGGTCGGCAAAAGACTGTTTATATTTGATGAGATTAAAATAAAAACAGTTCCGCCTCGCGGCTCTTCCAGAGCTTTTAAAAGGGCATTCATTGCGTTTGGGTTCATTGCCTCCGCACCGTCTATTATGACAAACCTATGCCCCTTAAACGTAGGAGTTAAATTCAAAAACGAATTAATTTGATTAATTTTTTCGATTTTTATTGAATTTCCCGCCGGTTCCACAATCATCAGATTTTGGCTTGTTTCGTTTAATACTCCTCTGCATGAAGGGCATTTCCCGCAAAAATACCCTTCCAATAATGTTTTAGCATCAGAATTTTCTTTAATTTCGGCAGAGCTATCGTTATAATATAAATAGTCTTTGCATAAAATCGAAGCGGCAAACGACACTGCCGTAAATCTTTTCCCGATATTCTTTTGTCCGTAAAAAATAAGCCCTGATGGTATTCTACCTCTTACAAACAAACCATTTAAAAATTGAATAGGCTTTTTATGCCCTATTATATTAGAAATTCGGTAATCTATG
>JAJZYP010000082.1 GCA_021798015.1 bacterium | reverse complement strand
CAATAAATAACCGTGGTTTGGAAGCTAAATACGGCTATCTTTTTAAAAATTTTTTAAAAGTTGTGGATATAGATTTGAACATAGCTAAAAGTGGCGCATATATAAAAGGCAAATATAGAATTAAGACCCCCGATGCCTTACAAATAGCGTGCGCAAAGAAAGCAAGTTGCGACGAATTTTTAACGGCCGATACGGGGATAGACAAAATAAACGAAATCAAAATAAAGATAATTAATTAATTAAATAATTAAATAAATTAATTAATTAAAATAATCATTATTAATGCCTACATTATTAAAAGCTATACCGCTTGGCGGACTTGGTGAAATCGGTCTTAACATGATGGTTTACGAGACCGAAAAAGATATTATAATAGTCGATTCGGGTATTATGTTTCCAGAGGATTACATGCTCGGGATAGATATGGTAATCCCCGACATCAGATATTTATACGGCCCCGAAAAAAGGCAAAAAATCAGGGGCATCGTTCTCACCCATGGACACGAAGACCATATCGGCGCAATTCCTTACATATTGCGGGAGCTTAACCTTCCGATATTCGGCACCCCTTTTACCCTCGGAATACTTGAGGAAAAGTTAAAAGAACACGACCTGCCTTTTAAGGTATCGCTTTTTACCGTTAAAACAGGAAATACGATTACTCTGGGGGATTTTGAAATCGAGTTTATAAGGGTGGCTCATTCGATAATCGACGGGGCGAGCCTTGCCATTAAAACCCCCGTCGGAACCATAATACATACGGGCGATTTTAAATTAGATCAAACCTTGGATAAAAACTCCGTAACGGATATTAACAGGCTTGCCCATTACGGAGATAACGGCATTCTGGCATTATTTTCCGATTCGACTAATATAGAAAAAGAAGGTTTTACGATATCGGAAAACGATATAAAAAAAACATTCAGAAATATTTTTCAAGGCAATAGCAGAAGAATTATCGTAGCCCTTTTTGCCTCCAATATTCACAGGATTTCCGAACTTCTTTCCCTTGCCGTAGAATTTAATAAAAAGGTTATATTCAGCGGAAGAAGCCTCCTTACATATACTAAAGTTGCAAGGAAACTGGGGTACTTAAAAATTCCCGAGGATATTTTAATAGACGAGGAGACCATTGACTATTATAAGCCGGAGGAGCTTTTGATATTAACAACGGGAACGCAGGGCGAAGCGATGTCCGCGCTTTCGAGAATATCCGTTAACGACCACAAATATATAAAGATTAAGCCTAACGATCTTGTCCTTTTATCCTCGAAATTTATCCCCGGAAATGAAAAGGCGATATCCAAGATTATAAACAACCTTTATAGAAGGGGGGCGGAGGTTTATTACGAAAACATCTCGGAAATTCATGTTTCTGGTCATGCCAGCAAAGAAGAACTTAAGCTTATGATAAATATAACAAAGCCAAAATATTTTATTCCGGTGCACGGAGAATTAAAGCATTTGTACCAGCATAAAAAACTTGCCGTAAGCGCAGGTATTCCGGCGGGCGATATTTTTGTTCTGGAAAACGGCAACAGCCTTGTATTTACGGAAGATAAGGAATGCCGCGCGGATGAAAAAGTTTACGCGGGAAGGATTTTTGTTGACGGGAAAGGAATCGGCGATGTCGGAACTCATACGCTAAAAGAAAGGGCTCATCTTTCGGAAAACGGCATGATTATAGTTTTGCTTGTAGTCGATGCTAAAACATCGAGTATAATATCGGGTCCCGAGATCGTCTCAAAAGGCTTTGTTTTTGAAGATTATTTTAAAGAGTTAAACGAGACGCTTCATAAATTGGTTGTTCATGTGATAGAGGAAAATCAGAAGTATGATACTGTCGATTGGGTGAAAGTCAAGGATGACATCAGGCGGGCGTTAAAGAAATATTTGAATAAGACGATAGACAGGCATCCTTTTATTTTTCCGATGATAACAGAAGTGTAAAATAATATAATTTTTTATTAAAAATTTTGATAAAAATATTTTTTTAATTTTAATTATGATATACTTTAATTAATGTAAACGATTAAAGATATTTAGAATTTAACCGTTTAACTTATAAAAGCTTATGGAGGTGATTAAAATGGCTTGTGCTTCAAAAAAATCGACATCTAAAAGCAAACCGGCAAAAGACAAAGGCAAATAAGGATTACGGCTTTTGGATAGTCCTGTGGCAAAACGCTTTTATTTTTAAGGGTAATTTTTTACAAAGCCTTAATTTAAAAGCGTTTTGTCGTTAAAAGCATAAAACATTCGGTTGAATTATGGAATATTGACCGTCTCACCATAAAGGCTTAACTTTTATATATGTCTGACGGCACTCATGAAATTCCTACGGAATTTGCTCAATCTTCTTCCTCGTTGGTATCATCAGGGTTTTTACCGTCGTCTATGTTTGAATGGCGCGTCTTTGTTCTTTCTACTCTGTTATCTATTCTTTTAACAAAGCTATTGAAAACCCCTTCTATCGCAAAAATCATTTCTTTATTGGCATTGCCCAAATGTTCAACGACATCAGCAGGAATTCTATCATATATTGCGTCAACAACCCTGTGCCTGAATTCAGATCGCTTTTCATTGAAAGATTTTTTGTCTTTTAAAAGCATTTTTTTAACCCTCCGTATATTTTAAATAAAACCTTAACGACAGTTAAGCGGGATAGAGTGAATTTATTAAATAATTAATGCCTCTAATCTTTAATATTATTATAACCCAAAAATTGTGAAAATTCAAATTATTCCGAATATTTCTTACCTACTTCATAGCCGAGTTTTCCGGAAATAGCATTGCTTGCTTCAATTGTTAGAGGGATAATCAAGTTTTTAAGTCTTTCCTCGGACGTTCTTATTACAGGGGCAGATATGGATATACCGCCTATAATGTGAGTGGTATAATCCCTTAAAGGGGAGCCGACGCAAATAATACCCTCATCCAGTTCTTCGTTGTCTATTGCATATCCCTGTTTTTTTATCTTTTCCAGTTCTTTAAACAAATTTTCCTTATCCGTTATGGTGTTTTTTGTAAACGGGTTAAGCTTATCCGGTAAAAGCTTTTCAACAAAGTCCTTTGGTTCAAAAGCTATTTGAGATTTCCCGATAGCCGTGGCATAAATAGGAAGCATATTACCGACCCTTGAAGCAACCTTTAACACCTGTTCGGCTTCTACAATATCGAGATAAATAACATTTTCTCCCCTTATAACTCCGACATAAGCCGATTCCTTAATCTTGCCGACTAATTCTTTAAGTATAGGTTTTGCAATGCTTAATAGTCTTAAATGGTGAATAAAGGATTGTCCAAGCTCTAAACTTTTTAAGCCCAAACGGTAGTTTTCCGTAAAATGATCCTGTTCGATGTATCCCATATATTCTAAGGTGGCAAGAAGCCGAAAAATCTTGTTTTTATGAAGTTTAAGGATTTTACTAAGCTCGCTGACGCCAAGCTCAGGCTTATCTCCCTTAAAAGCCTCCAGAAGCTCCAGTGAATTTAAAACGGTTTTAATAATATAGCTTGCTTTATCCTTTTTCTTATAACCTGTATCTTTTATATCCTTTTTATTTTTCACCTGCATGTCCTTTTCACCTATTTTTGTTTTAATTGGAAAACTCAATTTTATTTTAATTTTACATAAATATGAAATAAAATGCAATTTAAAGATAAAACAACATTGTTATAATTGTTATATATTATTAATAAAGATAAAATACGATATAATATATAATATATTATGTTTATGAAAACTTGTTATAGATTACCGCCGGAGCGGGTTGGATCAAATTGAAATACGGGAATGACGGCGAAAAAATATGTTAAAAATAAATATTAATTCCATAAAATTTAAAATATATTTTCTTTTTATCATATCAATCTTTATCGTTTTTTCGGTAAGTATATTTTTAACCGTCTATTACATGTCCGTATATAGCCAAAAATTCCTGAGGGAACGGTTAAAATCACAGTTAATGAAAGCAACGATGAAATTTAGTAGCGATAGAAGGTTTATGCTTGAAAAGGCAAACGATATTGTTGCGCATAACTTTAGAACCTCTTTTGTCAAAAAGATATTTCCGTCAAAAGAGATATCAAGTGTTATCTTAATAAGATTAAAAAACGGGCGGATAATTTATTTTAAAAAATTAAGATATAAATATGAAAGAGATGCAAGCATAACGGATTATGCAAGATTTTATAAGATTATTTCAACAAGAAATAGTCAGATATATACAGGATTTGGAAGAGATAAATCGGATAAACTTATTGATTTAAGGGTGATTTATTGGCTTATACATAAAAAATCCGGTTTTATAATTGTTCTAAATAAGCATATAACAAGCGGTTTTTTAAGAAATATTCACCTAAAAAATCATATGATTGCAAATATAGGCGTTTATTACGGGGACACAAGGACGGCAGTTTCAACATTGGAGAAAGGTAAGTATTTAGGCATAGGTCAAAGCGCCACAAAAAAGCAGATGATGGTTTTAAAAAACGGGAAAAGTATTTATACCTCGGTAGCCGCAAAAGGTATCCCGTTTTATATATATAATAAGCCGATAAAAAACTATGACGGCAAAATAATAGGAATTTTAGGCGCAGGGATAAAAAAATACAGGTGGTTTTGGTATGTCTCAAAACTTTTTATTCCGATATTTTTTTTAATAGGTTTATCCATTTTTGGAATCCTGATTTTTATATTAGTTAATAAAAAATTTGCGGGACCGTTTTATGACCTTTTGGACAGCATTAAAAAAATAGATCCAAATGATCCCAGAAAATTGGATTTAGACGGCAAATATCAAAATAAAGAAAGTGAATTTTTTGAACTCGCAAAAGTTGTTACGGTTTTAAACGACAAAATAATCGAAAAGCAGGAAGAAAATAACCTTATCGTATCAAATATAAACTATTTTTCTAAAATCATTTCTCCGTCGGATGATTTAAGTCAGGTAATCCTCAAACTTATGAACTTAATAGTTGAAAGAATTGGGTATAGCTATGCATGGTTCGGCGTTTTAGACGATGACGGCAAGAATATTAAAATAATCAATGCCTATAATAACGATTTTAATTATACAAAAAATCTTATTCTTAAGTATGACGACTCGCAATATTCGCAAAATTTAACGGCAAAGGCAATAAAAGCTGAAAGTTATGCTGTAATAAACGATGTTGAAGCGGATGACACTATCCCGCTTTACAAAGATAGGCTTTTGAAATATGGATTTTTATCCGTCGGGGTATTTCCAATGATTGTGTACGGAAATGTTATAGGCGTGATAGGGGTGTATTCAAGTAAAAGGGATGCTTTTGACAGCGTTAAAGCGGGCGCAATTTTTAATCTGACGAATTATGCCGCTCATGTATTGACTTATTTAAAAAATTTAAAAAGGTCGTTAATTTTGTCAGAAATGGCGGGGCAAATATTATTTTCTTTTATTACAACAGAATATGAAACGGGCATAGTTAAGGTTGATAGCGGAGAATTTTTGGATAATTTGGAAAATAATTTAAAAACCGATTTTATTGAGTTTATTGTTTATGACAAGATTAAACACGAGGTAGTGGAAGCCAAATTTTCAAAGGGATGGAATTATAACATAGGTATAAGCTCCATAGCGCCGTCGCCGACATTGTTTGTTCAAAAAAGAATTGCGGAAAATAGGTTAGACGCATATGATTACCAAGAAGATGAATTTGCCACCGAGATTTTCAAAAACATGGGCGTCAGAGATATAATTCTTTACGCGTTTGAAGGAACAGCGGATAGAAGATATTTGGCGATAACCGGCGCAGTCAAAAGAAAAATGGCGTTTTACAACGAAGATTTAGAATTTTTTAGAGACGGGATAAATCTCTTTGCCATGTATTTTGAGATAAATCTGCTTTTTGAGAGATTAGATTCATCTTTAAGATTATTGGAGAATAGGGAAAATCTGATAAATAACATGGTTCAGTTTGGGGTTGTTTCTATGAATCTGACGGATAAAACCGTTAGCCTTTATAACGATTACTTTGCAGAGGTTTTTAATCTTGACAAATTTTCTGCTCCAATAAGTATAGATGAATTGTATAAAAATATAAAATCGGTATTCGAAGATGAAAACTTTGCCTTTAATATGTTTGAAACATATATAAAAAACAGATATGTAACCGCAACAGAAAGCGTTGAAATCAACCTCAAAAACGGTGTTATATTAAGTATGAAGTCAAATCTTTTTTTAACCGGGGACAACAATGTTGTAAGACTGCTTGTCTTTAACAATATTACCGAGTCCCGC
The DNA here is from genome assembly GCA_021798015.1 of bacterium. Classification (GTDB taxonomy): domain Bacteria; phylum SZUA-79; class SZUA-79; order Acidulodesulfobacterales; family Acidulodesulfobacteraceae; genus Acidulodesulfobacterium. The sequence continues at coordinate 1,675 of JAJZYP010000082.1, read as the reverse complement.
AATTATATGAAAAGCCTTGAGGATTTAACCAAAAAACTCAGTTTATTAAACGATATATCATATAAATTATCCGCTGTTTTTACGCTTGAATATGCTTTAAAAATATTTGCGGAGGGGCTTTATTCTATAAAAAACGGTAAAGGAGCCAAGGTTGATTCTCTTCATATAAATATATTCGATACCGTTGGCAAAAAAACCGTAACTTCTTTGATTTATAAGAGAAACGGAGACGAATCTAATGAGGCTAAATTTCCCGGCAAGATTACCGTGACAACAAGTAATATCGACTATGACGATTATCTATCAAATTGCAAACTTTTTCAAAGCGGGAGAAAAAAAGATGATACGGTTAACGACTGTGAATTTCATGGAACGGATGGCAGTTATACCTGTTTTTCGTTAAAAATCAGCGATGAGATTGTGGGGACGGTTTCGGTTGAATCGAAGGATAAAGATTTCTTTGTCGAAGAAATAAACGGTTTGATAAAAGAGATAATCAATATAGCTTCGCCTGTTTTTGCAAAGCTGATATTGATTGAAACCAACAAAGAACTTGCTATTACCGACCCTCTGACCGGAATTTATAACAGGAGATATATGTATGAGTTTGCCAAAAGAGAAGTCATAAGGGCTTACAGGAATTCAACTAATCTTTCCATGGTTATTTTGGATATAGATAGATTTAAAGATATAAATGATAATTACGGTCATCAAGTTGGCGACGACATGTTAGCGGAGTTTAGCAGGGATTTAAAAATTATCTTGATGAGAAAATTAGATATAATTACAAGGTATGGCGGGGATGAATTTGTTATAATACTGCCCGATACAAATAGACAAAACGCTTTAAATCTTTTGGAAAAACTGAGAGTTTCCATTTTAAACAAGGTATATACCTTTGAAAACAATATTAACATAAACATTACGGTATCAGTGGGGGTTTCAGCGCTGGAATATCCGCTTGTGATAAAAATGATTAAAAATAGTGATGAAGCAGAGGATATTTTAAACTACCTTTTAAAGATTGCGGATGAAAATCTTTATAAAGCAAAAGATTTAGGAAGAAATATAGTAGTGGGATAGCCAAAAAATATGAAAAAAATAAGGCTTTATAAAAAAGAAAAAGATGAGGGATTTACCCAATGTCTGATATGCGCTCATAATTGTCGAATTAAAGAGGGCAGGTTGGGGGTTTGCAAGACAATTTTAAATAAAGCAGGGGAGCTGTACAGCATAAATTACGGGATTTTAGTGGCTCAAAGCGTTGATCCGATAGAAAAAAAGCCCCTCTTCCATTTTTTGCCCGGGTCTTTTTCGTATTCGATTGCCTCGCCTGGGTGTAATTTCAGGTGTCTGGGCTGTCAAAACGCGGATATTTCCCAGAGTTATAGGGATGAAAGCTATGAACCCTATCTTGAATATTTTAAGGGGTTAAAAAGAACTCCGCCGGAAGAGGTTGTAGAGAGCGCCATAAAAGCAAATTGCAAGTCCATTTCATATACTTATACGGACCCCGCGGTTTTTTTCGATTACAGTTTAGATGTGATGGAACTTGCCCATAAGAACGGTTTAAAAAATGTGTTTGTTACAAACGGTTATTACACCGAAGAGGCTGTCAATGCGACAAAAGGGCTGTTAGATGCGGCAAATATAGATATAAAGTTTTTCAATGATA
>JAJZYP010000081.1 GCA_021798015.1 bacterium | reverse complement strand
AATTTTGAATTTACCTCCAAAACGGATGTTTTTTTAGAAACCTTGCATACTAAATCGTTAATAGAGACATCGGGCGTAGGCACCCTTAAAGACATCCCGTCAAGTTTATCTTTGAGTTCGGGCAACACCTCGCAAAGCGCCTTTGCGGCGCCGGTTGTCGTAGGAATAATCGAAACGGCGGCGGCCCTTGACCTTCTTAAATCTTTATGCGGCAAATCTAAGATTCTCTGGTCATTGGTATAAGAATGAACCGTGGTCATGTTGCCCTTTTCTATCGCAAAATTTTCATGTATTACTTTAGCAACGGGGGCAAGGCAGTTTGTAGTGCAAGAAGCCATGGAAACGATGAAATGCCTATCTTTATTGTATATCTTATCGTTTACTCCAAGAACGATAGTAACATCGGGATCATGGGCTGGCGCTGAAATTAAAACCCTTTTTGCTCCTGCCTTAAGATGTTTTGCCGCATCGTCTCTTTTTGTAAAAAGGCCGGTCGATTCGATAACAATATCGACATTCAGATGTTTCCAGAGAAGTTCGGAAGGGTCTTTTATTGCCGTAATCAAAGTTTCCCTGCTATCCGCAATAATATGGTCAACATCATATCCGACATAAAAATTAGCTTTACCGTGAACAGAATCGTATTTAAGAAGATGGGCAAGCACCTGCGGGTTGGTAATATCGTTAATCGCGACTATTTCAATCTCTTTGCCCTTTTCTATCATGCCTTGAAATACCCTGAAAACATTCCTTCCGATCCTTCCGAATCCGTTTATTGCAATTCTTAAATTTGCCATAAATCCCCCCTTCCAACTGCTCACCTTAACGGCAAGAATCATCGCCTTTAATTACATTTATTATATCTTAGTTTACTATAATCTTACTTATGTCCGAATGCTCCGCGAGATGGCAACATTATTTATCTTTTACGTCTGAAAAAACGCGGGTGTCTTTGCCTGAATTGCCGCTTTCTTTCCCTAAAATGCCTTTGCATCTCTTTCTGCTTAAAATGAAATATCCGCCTCATTCTCCACGCCCTGTATGGATGATTTGCGTAAAAACGATTCACATGTTCATGCCATATATAATAATGCCTCAAAAACACGCGATGTCTAACCCACCACCCCGGGTGATAAACCCTATACCATGGACCGACGTGAATCCTCCACCATGTAAAATAAGGTCTATAAGCAATTACCGGCGGCGGCGGACCAAAGGCTAATATCCCGGGAAGAACAATCGTGGGAGGTATAGCATACCACGGACCGGAATATACGCTCGCATAAACCCATCCTCCATTAAGCCACCTGTAATAATAGCCGTTATATCCGTATATATAGGCTTGATACATAGGGGCATAATATGCGTTCACACCCCCGCCAAACGAAAAAGCGAAATTAGGTGTGGCAACGCTAATATATCCCTGTGAATATGCCGGCGGATTATAATACGCCGCGCATCCGCCTAAAAATAAGACAAGCATACCTAAGGATGCGGAAAATAAGAAAAACTTTTTGATTCTTTTTTTAGCATTCATGGTTTTAACCTCGAATAACTTTAAAACTATTAATTAATTTTTAGGCATTTTGTTCGCCGCAAAACATGTTATCCCCGCAATGTCTCTGTGCGGAATTAGATATAATTATATATTACAACCATATATAATTACAATATATATTTATATATAGCTAAATTCTTAACAATTTTACAATAATTATGATAAAATATATTTAAAATATTTTCATTAAAAAATAAAGAAAATACATTAGAATAAATTCGAAGGAGGTTTTTATGTTTAATTACAAAGGACTTGATATAAAAAGGTTTAGCCATGACTGTTTTTTGGTAACGGACGGCAAGGTAAATATTTACTTTGACCCGTTTAAACTTAACGGTGATGAACCGAAGGCTGATTATATCTTTATATCTCATGAACACTACGACCACTTTTCGATAGACGATATCCACAAAATAATAAAAGACACTACCGTTTTATTTATGAATAAAACGACGCATAAAGAGATGGATTCTTTGCTTAACAATAAAGTTATAATAATCGAACCGAGCGGTGAGGTCGATTTTAACGGTATGCATATCGAAGGGGTCCCTGCCTATAACATAAACAAATTCAGAGAACCTGGGAAGGTTTATCATGCAAAAGAGGATAAAAAACTTGGATTTATCGTTACTTTTAACGGGGTTAAAATATATCATATGGGTGACACGGACTATATCCTTGAAATGGATAATTTAATCTCAAAAAATATCGATATATTGTTTATCCCTGTTAGCGGTACTTACGTTATGACGGTAACTGAGGCTTTAAATGCGGCAGATAAAATTAAAGCAGGTATATCTATTCCTATGCATTATGGGGCAATATGCGGAGACAAGAAACAGGCGGACGATTTTAAAGAAGGGTGTAAAAAAAGGGGACTAAATGTAGCGGTTATATAATTATAACCATAAACCTGCACGAAGCGCAACCTCTTATAACAGGATACTTATCTAATTTATCTTTATGGAAAAAAAAGAAAATTACCTTCCAATAATAATTGAAAGCCTTATTTTTGGTAAAAATTCCGATTATCCCCTTTACATAAGGTCCGGAGAGAACTATATCCTGTATAGGTCAAAAGCTCTTATATTTTCTCAAAACGATGCTTTAAGACTAAAAAATAACGGGGTTAATCGCCTTTACATCAAAAATGAAGATAAAGAAAAATATGACAATGATGTATTAGAACATATAGAAAATATTGTCAACTCAAAAGATTTAGGTTTCGAGGAAAAGGCTGTAAAAATTTATATTTATTCGAAGGTTTATGCTGAATATGTTTTAACAACAGGAAATCTTAAGAATAATAAAGAAAACATTAAGAAAACCATCGAAACCATGATAGATTATCTCTTAATTAGCGAATTCGCTTTTATGAATCTTTTAAATCTTTCCGATTACGATCACAATGAAGTAAGTCATGGAATTAATGTTAGTATTTATGCCATGTCTTTAGCAAACAGACTTGGCTTTACCAATAAAATTTCACTTTTCGAGATAGGTCTCGCAGGGCTTTTACACGACATCGGAAAATTAAAAATTCCTAAAACATTTTTGTTAAAAAAGGAGCTAAACGAAAACGAACTTAAAGAAGTCCAAACACACCCCATATATTCAAAAGAGTTTTTAATTCAAAACAATATGGAAAATAATGACATCATTAACGGGGTCTTAGATCACCATGAAGCTTCAGACGGTTCAGGCTATCCCTTTGGCAAAACAGAAGAAAATATTTCGACTTATGGAAAAATTTTAATAATTGCCAACAGGTTCGATTCTCTTACAAGGAGTGGACCTTACAGAATAAAATTGAATATGGCCGACGCTTTAAACCAAATGAATTTAAATAACGATCTTTATAATAACGCATTCTTAACGGAATTCTCTTTGCTTATGTCAAAGAAAATTAGCTTGTCACATTCTCCTGCTCAAGAATTATGATATCAATATCTAAATCATCTAAAACTAAAAGGAATAATGAAACTCCTTATAGAAGAATATAACCCAAATCAAGCCTTATAAGTTCATCTACTTCATTTTGATTTGGCGGAATCATTTTAAAATTTACCTCCCGCATTTTATTCTCGATAATATTGCTTTTTTTGAATGTCAAAAAGGGGTGGAAAAGAGGTTAGAGTGGTGCCGAAGGCCGGAATCGAACCGGCACGGATATTATCCACCACCCCCTCAAGATGGCGTGTCTACCAATTTCACCACTTCGGCATTTTTGTTAAAATTTAAGTTCGGGGTGAATTATTTATTATTAACCATTTTTGAGCGCTTAGCTAATGCTTTTGGGGTGGGTCTGGCAACCTTTTTAACCAAAGGCGGCTTTTCTGTCTTTTTAATATAACTTTTAATTGCAATAGGACTGACCTGTTTTGCCGAAATATAAGATATTAAAAATGCCGACGCCATAAAAATTACGGCTAAAACGGCGGTAGTTTTGGTTAAAAAATTACCCGCACCGGAGGCTCCAAATATGGTTTGAGAGCTCCCCCCGAATACAGCGCCCATTTCTTGCCCTTTACCCTGCTGCATTAGGATAACGATAACTAAAAAAACGGCGGAAACTATTAGTACAATCATCAAAAATTCTATCATAATAAAATGATTTTAATAAACATTAAGACAAAAGTCAACAACTAACTTCATTGCCCTCTATTTACCCATTTCCCGCAAATTGGGCAGCGATAAAAAACAAATGCCTTTGGTTTTTTATGTTATAATATAAATAATATTTGATAAGTATAGGTAGAAATTAAATCAATTAATTTTGGCGTTTATAACTTATAATTTAGATAATTATACAAAATGCCTGAAGTAATAAATATAATATCTGTCAATTCCGGTAGTTCTTCAATTAAATTCTCAATTTTTCAAATACTTAAGAAGTCCGCTAAAAAGGATCCGCTATTAAATATCGAAAGAATTTGCATGGGAAAGATAGAAGAAATAGGAACACCTTTCGGCGAGTACTATTTTGAGATAAAAAATAAAAACCATGGCGCTAAATTAAATTTTAAGAACCATACCGAAGCGATAAAGTTTATGCTCCGTGAATTAGAATTGCATTATAATTCAAACAATAACAATAATATTAAAGGATTTAGAAAAAATAGGTTTAATACAAGCCCTCTAAAAATCGATATAGTCGCTCACAGATTTGTTAATGGAGGTAAATATTTCAACGAACCGATAATAGCTTCCAAAAAAAATATCGTTAAATTAAGCAAGCTTAACGAATTGGCTCCGCTTCATAATCCTTCCAATTTAAAGGGATTGGAGATTATGACCGAACATATGCCTGACGCAAAACAGGTCTGCGTTTTTGATACCGCTTTTCATAAAAATATCCCTTTACACGCAAAATTATATCCAATCCCTGTTGATTATTATATTAAATACAATATAAAAAAATTTGGATTTCACGGGATTTCTTATTCATATATCAACAAAATATTAAATTTAAACGGAATAACTATCAAAAAAGCAGTGGTTTGCCACCTTGGCAACGGCGCCAGTATGTGCGCAATAAAAAATGGGGCATCAATCGATACATCTATGGGGTATACCCCTTTAGAAGGACTTATGATGGGAACAAGATCGGGCAATATAGACCCTTCTATTCCATTTATACTTCAGGAAAAACTGAATATTTCCGGCAACGAAATGTATAATATCCTGAACAAAAAAAGCGGAGTTCTGGGTATATCAGGCAAAACTTACGATTTTAAAGAATTGTTAAATTATAAAGATAAATATTCTAAGCTTGCTTTTAAAATGTACGCTTATAGGGTAATTAAATTTATAGGTCAATACGCGGCTTCCATGAACGGTCTTGACGCTCTTGTTTTTACAGGCGGTATAGGCGAAAACTCAAACCTTTTAAGGAAGAATGTCGGAGCTAGCTTATCTTACCTTGGAATAAAAATAGATAATAAAAAGAATAATGATGCATCTCGATATTTTCAGACATTTAATCCCCACGGAAAACTTAAAATAAATAAGTCTATCAAATCAATCGGCATTGGCAAAACACCGGTTTTTGTAATACATACCGATGAAGAGCTTCAAATGGCGTCGGAGGCTTTGAATATTATCTTTTAGGGTGAGGGATGTAATAATGACATCAGCCGAAGAATATCGCTAATATTATTATATTATCTTTCAAAAATCCGTTTTTTATTATAAAATTTAGATATGGAAAAAGATATTCTCGTCTATTTTTTTTACGGGGAAGATGACTTTAGAATTACCAAGGAAATAGAAAAAATAAAATCCGGAGTATTAAAAAAAGAACAGATAGATTTTAATTTTGACAAGCTTATATCCCCCTCTACTTCCGACTTTTTACCTGTAGCCAACAGTTATCCGGTACTTTCAGAAAAAAGGGTTATACAGATAGAAGATTTTGACGACTCGTTTCTTAATGATGCAGGACTGCTTGATTATTTAAACGCCCCGTCTCCAACAACATTAATTATATTTTACGATAACAGTTCAAAAATTAACGAGAATATTAAATTTTTTAAGGAATTAAAAAACAAAAATTATTTTAAACTTCATAAAATTAGGTTTTTATATGAAAAAGAACTTTCCTCTTATATTAAAAATTTATCTAAAGAAAAAGGTATAAAAATTTCTGATGAGGCAATATATTACCTCATCAGATATACAGGCAATAACACATTAAATATCGATAACGAGCTTAATAAAATAGTCTCAGGAATTAAAACCGAAAACAAATCAAAAGAACTTTCCGTTAACGAGTTAAAGCCAATTCTTACTTTTTCGAAAACATTTAATATTTTTGATTTTACCGATAAAATACTGGGTAGGGATATAAGGGGAGCATTCTCAATATTTAGCATTATTTATAATGACGGGGAAGAGCCGATAAAAATTATAGCGGTATTATATAATGAGATACGAAAACTCCACAAAGCAAAGGTGCAGGAATCTTCGGGTATGGATTTCGAAACTATTTTACAGACAAACTCTATTCTGCCTTTTCTTAAAAAGAAATTTCTAAAAAACCTGTCATTCTTTTCGGTTTATGAACTTAAAAGAATTATGAAACTGCTTGAAGAAACCGACTTTAAACTTAAAACAACCTCTTTTCCGCACGACCTTATATTTGAAGATTTTATCTTTAAACTTAGTTTCCTAAATAATTCCAAAAGCCCAAAAGCATAGATAATAGATATTTGATTTACGCCTATTTATTGCCTATTTAACTGTGTTATGAAGTTTGGCAAGCGCCTTGACTTTTCTTGATGCGTTATTTTTATGAATAATCTTTTTGGATGCCAAATGCATAATATAAGATACATTTAATTTAAAAAGTTCCAAAGCCTTTTCTTTATCGTTTTGAGAAACAGACTCTTTAAACTTTTTAATATTTGTCTTCATTTTTGAAATAACGCTTGTATTGCGCAAAGCCCTTTTTGTTGTTTGTTTTGCCCTTTTTTTCGCCGATTTATGATTTGCCATAACTTACTTACTCCTTGATTTTATATTTTATTATTAATTTATTTTATTATTAATTTATAGATTTAAATTTAAGCATTAAATTTTAACAAAATTTTTATTTAAAATCAAACAAAAAGAAAGGGAAGCGCAGCGCATTTTTTAATCCCCCTGTAATTTTATTATAATATCGGAGGCTTCTTTTAAGTCTGAAACGTAAAAATCCGGGATAATATTTTCATCATGTTCATACATTGAATTCTTTATATAAAATGACCTTAAACCTGAGTTTTTTGCCAGAAGAATATCACTGTCTTTATCGCCGACCATAAATGATTTGTTAATATCTATATCAAATTTTTCTACACCCTTAGCTACCATTTCCGTATTGGGCTTCCTGCAAGAACACCTGATATTATAAGGCTCTACCGTTCCGTTTTCATGATGGGGGCAAAAATACAAATCGTCTATCGCAATACCGTTAGTTTCATAAACCTTTATCAATCTTTTATTAACTCTATCCAAATCATCTACGGTGAAAAACCCCTTTGCAACACCCGCCTGGTTTGTAACTATTATAAGCAAAAACCCGCTTTTCTTTAAATCTTTTAATGCCTCGATTGTTTTTGGCATTAAAATTATATCATCCGGATTTTTTAAATAACCTACATCTTTAATCAAGACACCGTCTCTATCTAAAAAAATACATTTTTCCATATATTTTAATTCTTTTTGTTTTACTTTTGTTTTACTCAGTTATCCGAATCAGGTTTTGTTTTCCACCTGTTATGAATCCAAAACCATTGCTCCGGATACATTTTAATTATGTTTTCTATTGTTTCATTGAACATTTTTAATATGTTAATCATGTCGGCCTTTCTATTTCCGGTATAGGTTATCTCAAGGGGCTTCCCGATTATTAACTTATGTTTTTTAAAATTTCCGTCATTAATCCTGA
>JAJZYP010000080.1:4847-8094 GCA_021798015.1 bacterium | reverse complement strand
CCATAAATAGACTGATCGTCGTCTCCGACCACGCATATATTTTTATGTTTTCCGGCAAGCATTTTTATAAATTTATCCTGGATATAATTAGTATCCTGAAACTCATCGACCATGATATATTTATAAAAATCCTTGTAAAAATCTAATACAAAAGGTTTTTCCTCGAAGAGTAAAACGCTGTTAAAAAGCAAATCGTCGAAGTCCATTGCATTCAACTCTTTTAATTTCTCGTTATATTTTCTATAAATACTTACGAGGTTTCTTTGAATAGGGCTGCTTTCGTCAGCCAGTATTTCATCGGAACTCGCATATTCACTTTTATATTTAGATATAAACTCTTTAGCCTTGCTTGCCGTATAAACCTCTTCGTCTAAATTCAATTCTGATACGGCGACTTTAATAAGCTTTTCCGAGTCGTCTTCGTCCAATACGATAAACGATTCCTTATAACCTATTAGATGAGCATGAAGCCTTAAAACTTTAAGGCAAAAAGAATGAAACGTCGAAAACTCCGGCAAAGAGCTTTGATTTCCTAACGCTTTTTTTATTCTTTCTCTCATCTCGCCCGCCGCTTTATTCGTAAAGGTTACGCCTAAAATTCTGTTCGGCTCGGCAAGCCCTTTTTTAATTAAATGCAAAGCTCTATAAGTTATAACTCTCGTTTTGCCTGATCCTGCTCCGGCAAAAACAAGAACCGGACCTTCAGTTTGCAGAACTGCCGAAAGTTGTTCGTTATTTAAACCGTTCAAATAGGGATATTTGGATTCTATCCCTTTCTTATGCTTTTCAATTTGAATTAATATGTTTTCCATATTTTTATAGCGAAGTTGTCCGCTTTGCGTTTTCTTCCCTTCTATTTACTTCTTCTATCCAAGCAAGCATTTTCTCTCTCGGCGCCGGTTTTTCCGCATCCCCGAAATTATCGTTGGCTCGGTGAGTCGTCCAGCGCTCTTTGTATGGCAATTTTCTGTATTTATCGACTTTTTCTTTTCTTTTTTCTAACAAATGTTCTCTATGCGCCAAATAGTATCTTTTGTTTTTAGTTTTTATTGAAATAGGCATGACCCCCCCCTAAAATCAAATAATAGTTTTATTCAACTTATACCAGTAAACTCGTAACATCCCCTCAAATAGTCCCCAGTATTTCTCAATGTTTTCGACTTTAATAACTTTGCACACTGCTGGCTTTAAATCTAAAATGTATATGCCGTCTATTTCTATATCATTATCGTTTAAAAGTTTCTTGTAACCTGCCATTTGGGCATTATATGAATCCTGCTTTTGCCCAGTCTTGATGTCGAATAGATAAGTTTTACCTTTCACTTTGCCGACTATATCGACCGTTCCTGCAAAAGTGATATTTTTGTCCGCAAAGCGTTCTTCCAATAAAAGAGGTTCTATTTTTGCCTTTTCTTGAAATGCTATAAAAGAGTCAAGATAAGGCTTTATTGTCTCGTCAACAGTTTTAAAATCTAAAATACCTTTAAGATATAATTCTATTGCGGTATGAACGTAAGTCCCGCGTGTGGCGTGGTAAATCGCATAGTCAGGGTATTGAATATTGAGCACTTCCTTTATTACGGTAGTTACGGACGGCAATTTCTTGCCGCCGTAACGGTATTCGTGATTTTTTTCGTCAAAATCAGGCCTTAACATACCCCTATACCCCCGTTTTTTTTAAACTATGGCTTTTAAGTAATCTATTAAGACCTTAGCTTGTTTTTTAGATAATTCTATTAAGTTAATAGGTTCTCCAAAAACACCTGCGGTAAACTCAGGCATATTATCTTCATAAATGCATTTTTGTTTGCATAAGCTTTGAATATAGGATAGCTGTTTGTCGGTTATATGCTCGATGTTGTTGTCTTTTTTATTGGTTGCCGTGTCCTGGACGGTTGTCGCCGGTGTTTTCGGTTCTGTTTCATTCTGTATTGCGGACGCTTCATCATCGTCCCAAGGAATGTCAGTATAATAATCGACATCCTCGTAATAATCAGGATTTTCGGTTAAAACATCGGACTTTGTTTCTATTTCGGTTTTTGGCGGAATTGCCTGATTATCAGTATTGTTATTTACGGTTTCTGTTTTATAGTCTGATAATTGGGCTACTTTTTTATCGTTCGTTATAGCTTTAGGCTCCGTCATACCCAAAGTTCTATTGCCGGTTTCCGAACCTATAAACATATCCTTAGTATTAATTCCGGCTTCGCCATATTCATCTATGACGGTGGCCTTAGTTACTTCAGGCGATAAGGATAGATACTTCATAAGCTTTCTTATGACCGTTTTCTTCATCATTTCCTCTTCGTGCGTTGCCCACGGAGATGTTTTGCTATCACCCGACTTAGATAATTTTTTAACTTCTTCGATTTCTTCCGCCCACATAAAATCAAAAACACTTGAATTATCATTCATAAATGCCACCACATAAACACCTCTAATGTTTTTTCCTCTTTCTGACGGTGGCAGCGGTGTATGTTTAAGCGTTTCCATAAGGCCATATTCAATAAGAAAAGGCTCATTTTCATAGACTATTCTTGCACTTATATTTCTTAATTTGCCGGACCTGCGAGCGAGCTCTATAAGGCCTCGATAACCTATAAAAAGTTGTATTTCTTTTTTGCCAGTTTTTTTATTGTAAAAGGGTACGAGATAAACATAACCAAGATTATCGTCTAACTCAAATCCTAACTGCGACGCCTGCATAACTGCGCCAAGAAATGAACTTGGATCGCAATCTAATAAAGCAGGATTTTTTCTTAACGTTGTTAATGCAATTCTTGCAATTCTTTCGGGCGTTATCGACTTCGGCAATGCCTTGGCGATCTCGCTCTTTGATTTCTCTAACAAGTCTCTTACAACAGCGAAATTATCTTTTTTTTGTGACATTAATTGGTTCTGCATTTTTAATTCTCCTTTATTTAAATTAATTTAATTTTTAAAAAATATTTGTCCGCAAAGCGTTTAAGCCGCTTTTTTGATATTTATCGTTTCTACTTTATTTTTTTTTCCATACATTTTAAATAACTCATCATAGAAAAACTGTAATTTTTTTTCGGGGCTATCCTTTGTATCGTTTAAAATAGCCTCAACATGAGTGTATATATCAAGGCTGCCGTCTTCATTGAGATACTCAATATTTTCTTTTAAACGTTTTACATTTTTGATTAATAATGCCAAACATATTTTGTCGATTTGCATCACGGTCATAATAGTTACCTCCTTATCTCTATAGCGAAGTTATTTT
>JAJZYP010000080.1:0-4747 GCA_021798015.1 bacterium | reverse complement strand
GCCATAGGCAATGTATCAATTAATCTAACATTGGGCTTTCCTATAACTTCCCAATCGAAGTCTATATTATGCCCGACGAGATACGCCGTATTTTCGGGAAGCTTAAATTCCGTTGCCGGCGGGCAATCTATTAAGTCGCAATCTAATATATTGTGAGTGGCCATAGCGCCGAAACTTATAGGTTTCCCAGGATTATAGCGTTGACTAAAAGTTTCTGTTTGGTCGTTAAATGGACTGCCGTTAATAATAATGCCTGCGGCTTCTATTAAAACAGGTTCGGTAATTCCCGTCGTTTCGGTATCGAATATTATTACTTTACTCATAAATTTTGCCCTCTGAATATATAGCGAAGTTTGTCCTGCGTTTTGTCCGCTTTGCGGACGGCCGGATAAGTATTAGCCAAAATATAATCTTTGACTAATGTATTTCTTAAATTAAATCCTTCCTCATCCGGTTTCGCAACTACCGGAATAACTTTTATATTTTTGAAATAACTCGTTACTTCAATGAACGCATTTCTAAATTCTATTACGTGTTTAGCATAGTTATTTACGTTTATAGTCGCTTTTCTTAGCGGATCGCTTAGAGATTTACTTAACAATGGAGTAATGTCGTCAAGTAAATCTACGTCAAAATAAAAAATATAGTCGTAGGGTTTTATTAATTTATTCTTATAGGCATTAAGAAGTATCGTAAACTCCTTATGAAACTGGTTTTTGTCCTGCAATAATAGAAATGCGAGATTATCAAATACGCCCCTGTCGCAAATCATAATACCGTCGCCGATAAGGTTTTCTGCGGCAGTTTCACGCTGCCTTTGAAATTCGCAAATCTTTTCCCTGAACTTATTAATATTTTCGGTAGGCAATTCAGGATAAATCTCGGCGACTTTTCTCGAGGATTCACTCAAAACAGTCAAATCTTGTATTTGACCTTCAAGATAATTTAAGCAATATGTTTTTCCGGATGCCGCCGGACCGGATATGCATATTTTTTTAATCATTTTCTTCTTGCCTCTTTAACCTATAGCGAAGTTAATAACGTTTTAATAAATATTTGTCAATACATTAATTAACATTATTATACGTTTTAAAGCTCATTGCAAGCACTTTTTTACGAAATTTATTCCTTTTTAAATTCAAATAATTCCTTGTAAGTCTTTTGTAATAAACCCTGCTCACGCAAGCTATATCGTGATATCCCGTCGCATAATCCAATAGAGACGGATAATTATTGTTTTGCCACGTCTCTATGAAATTGTGCCAGAATATAGCCTCGCCGATTTTTATTGCTAAAACAGGCTTTGTTAATAGTTCGTTGTAAGAATTTATTTTATAGCCTAATTTTTGTATTTTGGAAAGCGTCCAAAACTTTATATTTATCTGAGGATATCCATAATCGTACTTATTATAAATACCTCTATTAAATTTAAAGTCATCGGATTCGGTTAAAAGAACCGCAATATAAAGTTTCCTAAAGTCTCTTTTAACTGATTTACTCATTAAAAGAACGGCGCCCGGATTACATAAATATTTATTGTAGCCGCAAACCCTGTTATTTATATCCTTAAGGGATTGCGACTTAATAATTTCTTTTAAGTCCGCTTTGCGGACATGGCAGACAACGTTTCTTTTTTTAGTTATTTTTTTGGCTTGTCCGCTTTGCAAATAACCGGCGTAAAAGCCTAAAGATAAAGTTATTAAAATAATAAATGCGAAGAAAAAAGTTTTTAACATCACGATTCCGTTTCTTAAATTTAAATTAAAAGAAATAACTTGATTTTATTTTAAAATTTCTGGAAACGATTCCTTTATTTCGTGCAAAATTATACTGACCGTTTCGGATATTGAATCGGCAAGATAATCGCCCGAACCGTCTAATAAATGATATTTTAGCTTTGAAAATTGTTCGTCTGTAAGTTTAGTATCAAGAAAACTCTCGAAGTGGCTCTTGTCGAACCACTGAGGTATGAATAAATCTTTATGTTTTTCGTTTAAATCCATTTTTTTATCCTCCTTTTTGTCCGATAACCAGACAGGTTATTTGCTTGCCTTAAATATAAGCCGCCTGTTTTTCGGCATTTACAAGCACGAAAAACGGCTTGCCGAAAATATCGTAAAACTCCCCCGTCTCGAAAGCTTTTGCTTCGCCGTTCTCATATGCGAAATATACCTCGTCGTCCTCGATGTTTTCAACCGCCCTGCCTAATAAAATAAAATTCCCGTTTTCGGCTTTTTGATATATTTTATACCTCATTTCAACTCACCCCCTTTATATCTATAGCGAAGTTATTTTCTTTTCTTAAAAAACTGACATTTGCATTCGCAATTTACCACATCGTCAGCATAATAATTGAATACTCCGCCAGGCTCTAAATCGTTTATGTTTTTTTCATTACATTTATTAAATTCATCGCCTTCTTCATAAAATTTACACTCCTGACATTCTTCGGTTTCTATTAAAAGCATTTTATGCCTCTCTCCTTTTTATAATTGATTATTATTTGTTTGTCCGCACGGCGGAAATTATTTTCTTAATGTAATATTGTATTTCTTGATTATCTCTTTAAAATCCTTATTGCTGATTCTCTCCTCTGTGGTATAAATCATTTGGTCGCCCGTATTATCCACGATATACTTGAAATATCCCTGTCTATCCCTGCAAATTACCAAAATCTTGTTTTCTTCAAAGTCAATTTGAATGCCTGCACCTTTTGAGAATTTGCTGAAATAAAATACGATTTTTCTTGAGTTCCATTCTTTAAAAAAATAATTAGTAAATGGCATAAAACCCCCATATTAAATCTTTGTCCGCATTACGTTTTTTAATATTTTAACTGCCTGTTCTTCATATGCGCCTGCCCAAAAATCGTCGTCTTTGTCTTCTATAAATTCTTTTATTTCATCTAAACAATAATCTTTAATTTCGGATATGTCAGGCAGTTCGTCGAAACAAGCCGTTCTTAAAAATCCTCTTTCGCCCATAGACTCAGGAAAGGAAAATTCTATCTCGTAAAAATCTACCGTCCCGTCGTCCTTATTTTGTCTTATAATCTTATAAATGCCTGCGTCGAGGCTTTTTAACGGCTTTGATAGTCTGGTTATAATTTTTTCCGGCATTTTCTCTCTCTTTTCGACCCGCATAATCACTCCATATAAAATAATTAAATTGTATTAGTATATTTATAGCGAAGTTATTGTTTCGCGAAATAATCCTGAATGGTATCCTGAATAATATCTGTATCTAAATATTCCGTATCAAGATACCTTTCAAGAATATTTTCGGCTATTGCGGAAACTGCATCGTTTAATTGTTCTTCAATCCGTGTTTTCTATTGCCTGCCATTTTTTCTCCTTTATATCAATAGCGAAGTTGTCCGCAATGCGATTTATTAATCGTCTTCGGCAAATATAGCCAAGTTGTCGTTTAAAAGTAAATAATAATGCCCGTTGCCGCAGTCTTTGTATTCAAGCGAAAACCAAGCTCTTTGGACTTCTTCCGTTGCGTTTACTTCGACGGAGCAATCATATTTATATCGCCAAGAACAACTATATTTGCCTTTATTGTCCAAAGCTTTTTTAATTTCCGCTTTGTGATATTCCGGTATGCGCCAAGTATCTAATGTTGTCGTTTTATATCTCGATATAGAATTCAGACCTATATCTCCCGCCTTTTGCCAAGCATTAAAATGCGTTTTTATATTTGAATCGTTTAATAGAATCGCTTCTTTTTCTGGAGTTAGCTTTTTCGTTAATAAATCGTTCCAGACGTTCGGATGCTTTTTTTCGACTGCTTTTTCCCATTTTTTTAATTCGGATATATATTTTTCCGCCGCAGTCATATTTTTTTCTTTTTTATTTGGCAATACAAAATATAATATGCCTTTTTGTATCAATTCCGTAATTTCACTTTCGTATTGCATGCCTCTTCTCCTGCTCTTTTCCCACATAATCATTAAAGAGCCGAAAGTCGAAATAGCTATCCTTTTCTGAACGATTTCGTTTTTTTCGTTTATCCATTGAATCTTTTTCGTTCCCGACGATGTGTTTTTTATTAACTCCCTTAACTGTTCTTTATTTTCTATCTTTAAAAGCATTCTGACCCCCTATTTTATTATTATTATTTTTTTTTATGTCTATATAGCGAAGTTAAACTCCCGCCGTCAAGGGCGGGAGCAATTTAAATTATTAAAACTTAAACATATTCTTTTTTTATATGAGAGTATGAAAAATACAAATCTTCTAATATCGAAAAAATCTCGTAATCATCTCTTTTAAAATCGTCTTCGTATAAAACTTTTTCGTCGCCGTATTCCCAGTAATCGCTTGAGTTTAATTCAATTTTTATTTCATTGTTAATTAATATCATATTAGCCCAATTGTTATATTCGTTTTCATATCTTAAAAAACAAATCCTTGCAATTTTTGTTTTAAAATATTCTTCGAGTTTTTTAAAATCTTCTTCCTTATTTTCTTTTAAAAAATTAGGATATTCTTTTTCCATATTTTCAGTAATTGTCTCTAATTTTTTAACTGTTTCGTTATACTTTTTCAAGAAATTTTCATATTTCATTTTTTTTCTCCTTTGTTTTATATATTTTTAATTTTTTCTTATGTCTATATAGCGAAGTTTAAATCTCCCGCCGTTTCTGGCGGCATTAAAACCCGCTAATTTTCCGTTTCCCCTTTTATAAGCCTCGCCGCCTTCTCCGCAGCTCCCGCCGCTTTTACTAACATCGTCGGTTTTT
>JAJZYP010000079.1 GCA_021798015.1 bacterium | reverse complement strand
AAGACGATTACTGCGAAAATGTCAGCCCGCTAATTTGGGATTGGGACGGGAGCGCTTTGGCGGAAAATAAAAACGAAAGGATAAAAGAGGTCGAGTTAGCCTTTTTATCGCCGCTAAGAATAAAGCATAACGGCAAGTTAGTTTCTAATATAACTTATAAAGATATTCTTTACGGCGCGGTTCGGAGGATAGATATACTAGATAATCTTTTCGGGAACGGAAGTTCGGCAAACCGCGGTGTAACAGCGGATTCGCTTGGTTTTATAGAAGGCGCCTCAAACGGCAAGGAATTCTTAAGCCGGTTAAAATGGACCGATTATTCGAGATATTCCGCAAGGCAGAAGCAAAGCATGCAAATGGGTGGTCTTATGGGAAAAGCCGTCGTAAAAGGGGCTTTTTCAAGCAAGGAACTGGCGTTTTTAAAAGCGGCGGAATTATTCCATATAGGTAAAAACGCAAGTTTCGGATTGGGAAAAGTGGAGGTGCGCGCAAATGGGTAAGACTATTGTATCTCTGGTATCCGACCAGACAATACCGAATGTGATGTTTATTAAAGCCAACGGCGACGCCGAAAGATTGGTTTTTATCACCACCGAAGAGATGGAGAAAAAGCAAAGGACGGACTGGATATTAAAGAGCGTTGGAATAAAAATCCCGCCCGACAAAGTTGAGAAAATAATCGTCTCGGAGCAAAGCATCTCCGAAATTCAAAGGAAGCTTCGCGAATACCCCTTTTTTGACAGGAACGCCGAAATTCTTGTAAACCTTACCGGCGGAAATAAAATTATGTCCTTAGCCGCCTATGAATTTTTTAAAGAAAAAAGCCTGCAAAACCAAAACATTACTAAGATGTATTATTTAAACGTGGGCGGCGATAAATTCGACATGGTTTTCCCTTCCGAACAGAAAAACTGCATATGCAGCGGCCATTGTAATTTAAAAGAATATCTAACGGCTTATTCTATAGAGGAGGAAAAAACAGAAAAGCTTCCCATTATGAAATTTGAAAAAACGTGGGAATTTTACTCGAAGATTTTTGAACCCGAGAGAAACACAATAAAGATTATACTGAAAAAGATAAATGGTAACTTTGACAATTATAAAAAATTGCAGGAACAATTGTCGGGTAATGAGAAGAAAGATGTTTTCAGGCTTTTAAAAAAAGTTTTCGGGGATTTTGAATTTACGAAACCAAAAATAAAATATCTAACCGGCGGCTGGTTTGAAGAATATATTTATTTTTTAATAAAACGGGGATTAAAACTTAACAACGAACAGATTTGCTTGAATCTGGAAATAAAAGATAAAAGCGTTTCGGGAAAAGCTGCATCTAATGAAATAGATGTAATTTTTATCCATAAAAATAAAATAAATATTATTGAATGTAAGACCGGTTTAAAAGATATATCAGGTAAGAGTATTCTCGGAGATGTTTTATATAAGCAGTCGGCTTTAAGAAAAAGTTTTGGCTTGACAGCAAAAAATTTTCTGTTTCTGCCAAATGTCTTATCGGGAAATGAGAGACAGAAGGAAAGGGCGGAAGTGTATGGTATCGGTATTGTTGATAATAGAGAAATGCTTTTAGACGAGGATAGGTTTAGGAGTGAGTTTCTGAAGAAGAATAAGTTCGTCTGATAGTGCGGGATGTTGTGATATAGAAAATACTCAAAATTCAAAATAAGGTGTAAACATAATGGATGAGACTATTTATAAAATTGCATTAGCGGGTTATTTGCATGATATAGGCAAGTTTGCCGAAAGGGCGCATGATAAAAATAAAACAGCAGTGGGGAATGAAGAAAAAGGACACGGTTTTTTCCCAGATGAAAAATTTATGAATGACAACATGGATTTATATCAGCCGCATTTTAAAGACAAATATACCCACAAACACGCTGTTTATACTGCGGCATTTATCGACCATTTGGAAAAAATTTTACCGGAGCAATTTAATAAAGGAAAGTGGGGGTTTGGCGACCCATTTATGAATCTTGCCGCCGGACATCATAAACCGGAAACGCCAATGCAGTGGATAATCGCAATGGCTGACAGGATAAGCAGCGGCTTCGACCGTCAGGAATTTGAGGATTATAATAATGAGATAGCGGTTAGAGATTATAAAAAAACTAGGCTATTGACTATTTTCGAAGGAATCGATTTAAATGACAAATGGAAGGAAAATCTTGATGGATATGATTATAGATACCCTTTAAAAGTACTTGCGCCTGAAACTATATTTCCCGTAAAATATACCGATTCCAAAGATAATTTGTCTAACGAAGAATATAGCAATCTTTTCTTTGATTTTGTTGATTCATTAGAAAAGTTAAAGCATAAACACAATATACATATTTGGTTAGAGCATTTTGACAGCCTATTTATGATTTATGCTTCTAATATCCCTGCGGCAACAGTTGGCAGGGTTATACCTGATATTTCGCTATACGACCATTCTAAGATAACCAGTGCTCTCGCATCGGCTATATATTTATACCACATGCATAACAATACTTTAGAAATAGGAAAAATTAGAGACGATTATGAGAATAAAAAATTTTTGATTATTACCGGTGATTTCTATGGAATTCAAGACTTTATATTTTCCGAAGGAGGAAGCACTGGCAAAGCTGCCGCAAAGTTATTAAGAGGAAGGTCGTTTGCGGTATCTCTTATTTCGGAGTTGGCCGCCGATATGCTTTGCAGAGAGATAGGGCTTACTATTTCTTCAATCGTTTTAAACGCTGCCGGAAAATTTACTATAATTGCTCCTAATACTGAAAGCTCATTAAAAGGGGTTAAAGAGGTAGAAAAAAAGATAAACGAGTGGCTTATTAAAAATTTCTTCGGAGAATCGACGTTCGGCATATCTTATATAGAAGCCTCCTATAATGATTTTACTATTGATAAATTTGATGAATTAATGGAAAATCTCTCGAAAAAAACCGAAATTAGGAAATTAACAAAAATCGATTTAAATAAATTTGGCGGGGTGGTAGAAAATTATCTTGATGGTTTCAATAATGATTTGAATAAAAAATTATGTCCTTTTTGCGGTAAAAGACCGTCGAACAAAGATATAGAAAATGACCCATTTTTAGGCGGAGATAAAAATTCAGCATGTAATATTTGCAGGGACCATATTTATATAGGAACCAATCTTGTAAAAAATGATAAAATTGCTATTTTAACTAAAAATGCGAATATTTATGGGGAGAAATTAAAAGAACCTATTTTTGACAGATACCAACTATCTTTTGATGTATCAGGGGATTTAAATGAAATGGCGAATGATGGCTCGCTTATTAAATACTGGAACATATCTAGTGCTATAAATGGAAATGTCTCCAAAGAAATAACGGCAAAATTTATTAACGGTTACACGCCAAAATATGAGGAAGAAGATAATAAAGACCCACGTCTTCTTGCAGGAGGAAAAACAGAAAAGAAAAAATTAGAGCTGATAGATTATATAAAAGAGGGCTATCCAAAGACGTTTTCGCATTTAGCCAAAAAATCGCTTCTTAATAAAACGGACAAACCAGATAAATTTACTGGCATAGAGGCCTTAGGATGTCTTAAGGCCGATGTGGACAAACTTGGTCTTATTTTTACATGCGGGCTTCAACATAATAACCTATCCCGCACTGCAACTATGAGCAGGCAGTTGAACTATTTCTTTTCAGTTTATTTACCTCATATTTTAAGCTCGCATACGGAATTTAAGAATATTTACACCGTTTTTGCCGGAGGGGATGATCTCTTTCTTATCGGTCCATGGAATAGGATAGTCGATTTTGCTTCATTTTTAAACGATAAATTCAGAGAATATGTTTGTGAAAATCCGGATATAACTATTTCGGCAGGAATTAGCGTAAATAAGCCAGATATGCCTGTTTTATCTTTCAGTGAAACAGCAGAGAACGCATTAAAAAATTCTAAAGAAAATTCTAAAGATTCTTTAACCCTATTTGGAGAATCAGTAAAATGGCACGAATTTAAAAAACTTGAAGAAATAAAACATAAGATAGAAGAATGGTTGAAGGACAAATTTATCAATAAATCAATGTTGTTTAGATTTAACAATTTTATAGAATTGGCAAGGCAGGAAAAAAAGTTAAAAGTACTTGATAAGTTTAATATGGAAGATATAGAATGTCTTCAGTGGAGAGCCAAATTTAAATATAATCTTACAAGAAATACAGGTAATGATCTTAATGAACAGGAACGCAAGGATGCAGTAAAAAAGG
Organism: bacterium; assembly: GCA_021798015.1. GTDB lineage: Bacteria > SZUA-79 > SZUA-79 > Acidulodesulfobacterales > Acidulodesulfobacteraceae > Acidulodesulfobacterium. The sequence continues at coordinate 3,942 of JAJZYP010000079.1, read as the reverse complement.
TCGAAGAATCGGCTGAATGGATAGAAAAGTACGCTGGCGCAATGAAAATATCGTTGTGGCAAATTATATATAACCAGAGAAGATAGGAGGTAAAATTATGGTAATAAAATTTTGGAAGGATAAGAGTAAAAAGTTACTTGAACCTGAGTTATTTTCTTTAATCGCTGAAGATTGGGCTAAAAACGTTAAAGATTCCAATGGGAAAGATAGGAAGAATAAGCCTACGCAGATTCGAAAATTTTATGACGAGGTTATAAGATTCAATAGCATCGTGGAAACAAATCCAGACGAATTCGATAATATTTTACCCTATTTAAAAATGTTAAATGCGAAGGCGGCATACGCTGTTGGAAGAAAACTAGTTTCAGATGAATTTAAACAATTTATATCGGAATCTTTATTGCAAATAAAAGATAAGGATGATTTTATCGCATTTGTCGGGTTATTTGAATCATTTATAGGTTATTATAAATTCTATTATGAAAAATAAAACAGGAGGAATAATATGGGACTGAGACTTACGGAAATTAAAAAACTTGAGGGGACGATTACATTAAAAAGCGGCCTTCATATAGGCTCTGGCGATACCGAGATGCACATAGGGGGCATAGACAGTCCAGTTATTAAACATATTCACACACTTGAACCGTATATACCTGGCTCTTCACTGAAAGGCAAGGTTAGGTCGCTACTTGAAATGGAAAGCGGCCTAATGGTAAAAACAGGAGGAGATGTTGTTTCAAGTTCCACGATAAGCAAGGTAGAGGATGAAAAACAAAAAGATAAATGCAAAGCAATCTTGAAAATTTTTGGTTCGAGTGGCGCTGATATTGAAGATGAAACTGCTTTTGGTCCCACGAGGGCATATTTTTCCGACTGTTATCTCAATAAGGAATGGAAAAATAAAGCTGAGAAAAATCGCTGGCTGTTGACGGAGCAAAAATCTGAAAATGTTATTAATAGGATCAATGGCACTGCCGAACATCCAAGATTTATAGAAAGAGTACCGGAAGGAACTCAGTTCGACTTTCTTATAACATTTAGAAATTTAGAAAATGGAGAAGAATACCTTTTCGATGTGCTTCTTTGCGGTATAAAACTTCTTGAAATGGATGCATTGGGAGGCAGCGGCAGCAGAGGCTATGGAAGAATTGCTTTTTCTTTTAATAAAGATATGGAAATAAACGAGAGGTTCAAATCTTTAGACCCATTTATATATTTAAATAAACAAGCCAAGGAGAGTTAATTTTGAAAATATATGAAATTACTGTTAAGCCAATAAGCGGCTTCGGAACGCCATTGAAAGGCGATACTATTTTTGGACACTTTTGTTGGCAGATTTTCTATGACGATAAGCTAATCGGAAAATCTTTAGAAGAACTTTTATCCTCTTATAGCAATTCGCCGTTTATTATTTTTTCATCGATGTTTCCAAAATTTTCATTAGATAATGGCGGTCAATATACTTATGCTTTAAAAACGCCAAATTTACCTGTTGACAAACTATTTAATATTGAAGGAGATAAAAAAGAAAAAATAAGCAAAAGAAAGGAATATAAAAATAAAAAATGGATGCTTTTAAAGGAGGGTAAAAAATTTAAATTTTTTAAAGACCTTGAGCTTATTAATGATAAGGAATTATATGAAAATACCCAAAAAGAGTTAGCAGGAGAATATAAAATGACAATGCGCAAAACGGTGGAAAGCAGATTTATCTCATCAATAAATCAATATCATAATAAAATTAATAGAAATACTGGCACTACAGGGGGTGAAGGGTTTGCTCCTTACGCAGTCGAACAAGAATTTTTTTATCCCGAAGTCGAATTGGTTCTTTTTACCGGTATTGACGAAACTGTGGTTAAAATCGACCAAGTTAAGGAGGGGCTTAAAAGGATGGGGAGCTTAGGTTTTGGAAAGGATGCCTCAACGGGGTTGGGCAGGTTTGCCCTTGCTGAAGAAGGCGAGATTAATCTTGCAGATATGGGAAGCGATAAACCAAATGCTTGTTATACGATTTCCCCTTGTGTTCCACAAAAAAATATTTTTTCCGAAATGTATTTTACTCCCTTTACAAGATTTGGCAAACATGGGGATGCATTGGCTAAATCAAGCAACCCTTTTAAAAATCCAATTATTATGGCTGACGATGGTGGGATATTTAAGCCTGAAACCGAAAATGGAAATGATAAAAAAATTTTTGATAAGCCCTATATTGGAACGTCGGTAACAGGTATTTCAAAAGTTGAACCTAAAACAATTTCTCAAGGGTATTCTTTATATATTCCGGTGGAGGTATAGTTTAAATGCGCGGAAGATTATTAAAAGCAAGACTTCATGTTTTATCCCCCATTCATATTGGATGCGATGATGTTTATGAGCCTTCGCATTTTGTAATAGATAAAAAAAATAATATATTAATAAATTTTGACCCATTAAATTTTATAAAATTACTTTCCCCCCAAGAAAAACAAGAAATTACTAAAATATCTATGGGTGAGACCGTTGAATCTATCTTAAAAATTTATGAATTTATATCAGAGAAATTGGCTTTGATTAAAGGTATAAAAAAAAGTATAAATGTTGATATTTCTAGCGATTTATCGATGCACTACGGTAAAGTTTTAAATCCTAATAATAAAAATAATAGAGATAAAATAAATAATGAAATTAATAACTTCGTTATAAACAGAACCGCTTTTAACCCAAATAATAATCTTCCGTATATTCCCGGTTCCTCGTTAAAGGGTTCTTTTAGAACCGGCTATTTAAATTTGATTTCGAAAAACGGGACAAATAATAATTTCTTGGATTGGAAGAAAAATGCCGAAAAGATAGGGGAGGCAGATAAGAAAGGGGCGGAGAAATTTGAAAAGAAAAATAAACAGTTGGAAGAAAATTTATTAGGTGGACGTTTTGATTCTGACCCATTTAGTATGGTAAAGGTCTCGGATTTTATTCCTGTTGAAAATGTTAAAACAAGAATATTATACGCGGTTATTAAAAATAAGAAAATGCCAAACCCAAAAAAGGCTCCGCGTGGTCCATCTCAAATACTTGAAATAATCGATGAAGGTAGTATTTTTGAGGGAGTTATAAATATTAATAACCCTGAATACGGTCAAAAAATTAAAAAACCAATCGATTTGGGTAATATTTTAAACGCGTTGAATAAATTTTATAAAAATGATTTTAAAAAAGAAAGCGATGAAGTTTTAAAAAAGATTGATGCAAGTTTGGATTCCTATAATATTTATAATAATAAGTATAAAGGGAATTTCAATCGCGGATGCTTTGTTCGCATAGGCAGGCATTCAGGCGCAGAAGCTGTTACTATAGAAGGGGTCAGAAAAATAAAAATTATGCAAAAAAACGGTGAGTCCCCTAAATATCTTGAACATACTACCAGAATTTGGCTTGCGTCTGAAGAAAGTAAGCCCAAAACAAATAAGGGGTTATTGCCATTCGGCTGGGCTATATTGGAGATTTTGGAGTAAAAACTTAAATGCCGGTTCGACTTTAATAGTCAAGTCTTCATAAGTTATCGTTTCTTCATGCGAAAGCGTTAAAATATAGCCTGTATTAATTTTAAGGTTTTTGCAGGCTTCCGCCAGCCCTTCTATTTCCCTTTTTCTTGTGTCTGCATCGGAGAAATAGCCGCAGACCTGTATTGCCGTTTTTTCGCCCCCTTCGTCATATAAAATAAAATCGCATTCTTTTTTACCCTTATAGAAAAATGTTTTATATCTCATTTTTTGGAATTCAAGAAACATAAGATTTTCGAGAAGTTTTCCGTAATCGGCGGAAAACTTAAACGTTACCGCGTTTAAAAGCCCGTTATCGATGACATAAGCCTTTTTCTCCCCGAGTTCTTCTTTGAGGACGGATTGGGCGTATTTTTTTTCGAGAATGAAAAGATATATAGCCGAAGAGGCTTCCATG
>JAJZYP010000078.1 GCA_021798015.1 bacterium | reverse complement strand
TATCATCCAAGAGCGAAGGTAAAAACGATTTGTCTATTCTTTCCGCGACGGCATGCCTCACCCAGAACGATTTATCGTTAATCATCTTCGGCAGTTCTTTCGCATCGATTCTTTTCGCGACGAGTAAACGCACTTCTTTGTAGGGGTCGCTTATGAGGGGCGGCAAATTTTCCGCCGGTATTCTCGATGCGACTTTATACCTTATATTTTCGTCTTTATCGCTTACGGCACGGGTAAGATAAGCAGGGTCAGCCCTGCTTACGGCATCAAACCGCTCTTTAAAACTTCCCGTTTTTAAAATATTAATAAACTCTTCTTCGGTCATTTTATCTTTATAGTCAATATGCTATATTGTTAATTATATTTAATTATACCTTAAAAATTTATCCTTAATATAATATACATATTATATTAAGGAGGTAAAAAATATCATGATAAACATAAAAAGAATTTACGACGAACCGTCGGACGAAGACGGCATAAGAATATTGGTCGATAGGCTGTGGCCGAGGGGCGTAAGCTTTGACAAAGCCGGAATAAATTTCTGGTTTAAAGACATCGCTCCCTCGAACGAATTAAGAAAACTGTTTCATGCGGCGGCGATCGATTTTAACGAATTTAAAGAAAGATATTTAAAGGAGCTTTCGGAATACTCAGGCAGCCGTAATTCGTCCGTCAAACCTGAATCAGGCAATTCGCTGGCGGAAATATCACGATTATTAAAAACCGGCGGTAAAAATATAACCCTGCTCTACGGCCTGAAAGACGAAATAAACAATAATGCCGCCGTTCTTAGGGAATTTATACTAAAATCGGCATAAAAAACTAAATTTTATTATTTGGGTTTAAATTAAGAATGTAAAAATCGCATCTAAATTGTTATAATGACAGTACTTAATTTAATTAAAATATATAAAATAGGAATTTTAAATGGTCAAGGCTAACAGTGGTTTCAACGGCAACGGCGATTTGAATTTTACCTCCAAGCTCTGGCAGACGGCGGATAAGATGCGCAATAATATGGATGCCGCAGAAGATATAAAGAAAATTTCTAATACCTACCATGCTTTCAAGGGCGAAGGCGGAAAATATGAAGATATTGCCAGTTTTTGCAAAGCGGCGACCCTTGAAGAAATAAAAAAGCAGGGCGATATCTTAACTCCAGGCAGATACGTAGGAACTAAAGAAACGGAAGAAGACGACGAAATATTCGAATAAAAGATGAAACGGCTGACGGCCGAATTGTCTAAGCAGATGGCGGAAGAAAAAAGGCTGAACGAAGAAATTAAAAAACAGCTAAAAAGTATAGGGTTTGAATTATAAAAATGAATAAGAATGTTGTTATATATCAGGACAAATCCGGGGCGATAGAGTTAAAAGGCGATTTTAAAAAAGAAACTCTCTGGGCAAGCCAATCTCAGATATCCATTCTTTTTGGTGTAGAACGTAGCGTTATTGCAAAACATATTGCTAATATTTTAAAAAATGAAGAACTTGATAAAAATTCAGTATGTGCAAAATTTGCACATACTGCCGAAGACAAAAAAACTTATCAGGTCCAATATTATAATTTGGATGTTATCCTGGCCGTGGGTTACAGAACTAATTCCGCAAAGGCCATAAAATTCCGCAAATGGGCGACAGAAACCCTAAGAAAATATATTTTAACCGGCTACGTTATAGATAAGAAACGCGTTGCAAAAAATTTAAACAAGTTTTTGGATGCCGTTGAGGATGTCAAAAAACTTTTGCCGGCAAACACGGAAGTTAAAGCTGCCGACGCTATGGACCTGGTTAAAACATTTGCCTCGACATGGTTGTCGCTTGACGCTTATGACAGGGATTTTTTTCCTGCAACAGGAGAAATAAAAAGGCAAATCAAAATTACATCCGAAAATATAACAGAAGAGCTTGTCAAACTAAAGGCCGAACTTGTCTCTAAAAATGAGGCTGGCGATTTGTTTGGTGTGGAAAAAACAAAAGGAAGTATTGCAAGCATAGTGGGGAACGTATTCCAATCCTGGGATAATAAAGACCTTTATCCTTCCGTAGAAGAAAAAGCCGCACATTTATTATATTTTATGGTTAAAAATCACCCTTTTATCGACGGCAACAAAAGAAGCGGTGCTTTTACATTCGTATGGTTTTTGCGTAAAGCAAAAGTGCTGGATTCATCAAGACTAACTCCGGAAGCCCTGACCGCTTTGACCTTGCTTGTTGCTGAGAGCGAACCTAAAAACAAGGACAGGATAATAGGGCTTATATTGATGCTTTTGAGGAAATGAAATGGCAGATAGAATAACTGAAAAACCGGCAGGGTGGTATGCTATAAAGCTTAACAATATGGGAAAATATTTCAGCGACTTAAAAATAGCAAAACTCCATAGTATAGTTTATGATAGAGATATAAGAACAAAATTATGGCGGTTGAGCGAAGAATTGACCGGAATGAAGTTTTCAGGTTAAATTATATCAAAAAAGGTTTTTTCTTTAGAATTAAAAAATATAATTATATGGTAAAATTTATGAAAGTAGAAAGATATTTTTAGCATAAAATTTTAGTATAAAAGCCTAATAGCCTTATCGGGATTTATTTATATGACAAAATGATAAAATTTATACATGCGGCGGACATTCACCTGGATAGTCCATTGCGGGGACTTGAAAATTATGAAGGTGCCCCTGTCGAAGAAATTCGCGGAGCTACAAGAAAAGCTTTAGTCAATCTAATAGATTTAGCATTAGAAGAAAAAGTATCTTTCGTAATAATATCGGGAGACATGTATGACGGAGACTGGAAAGATTACAACACTGGATTATTTTTACTCCGCCAGTTATCTAAATTAACCTCGAACGGTATGAATGTTTTTATAGTGAAAGGCAATCATGATGCCGAAAGCAAGATAACTAAAGATTTGAAATTGCCGCAAGGAATTAAGATATTTTCTTCTAAGCAACCGGAAACCGTCTCTCTGGAAAGCAAGGGCGTCGCTATTCACGGTCAAAGTTTTGCTACCCCTGCCGTTAAGGAAGATTTAGCTTCTAATTATCCTCCCGCCGTGAAAGGCATGTTTAATATAGGCGTTCTGCATACTAGCGTTAACGGCAGGGAAGGCCATGAGAATTACGCTCCTTGCTCTATAGATACTCTTAAATCGAAAAATTATAATTATTGGGCTCTCGGACATATTCATAAAAAAGAAATTTTGAGTGAAAATCCATGGATAGTTTTTCCGGGAAATATTCAGGGCAGGCATATTAAAGAAACTGGATTTAAGGGGTGTATGATAGTTAGCATAGAAGAAGATTCGAATGTTTCCGTAGAATTTAGAAATTTATATTCTCTCGTATGGTCTTTTTGCAATACGGACGTAACCGGAACCGTCGAACCATATGAAGTTGTCGAAAAAGTTAGAAAAAGCGTTGAAAAAGAATTTTTAAAAAACGACGGTCAGTTTACGGCCGCAAGGGTATTAGTAAAAGGCGCTTGTAAAGCCCATAATTTTCTTTTGTCGGATCCTGAAAAATGGAAAAATGAAATACGTCTTGCCGTTGCCGATTCATGTAACAATTCCGTATGGCTTGAAAAGATTCTTATAAAAACGACCATTGAGGCAGATATCGAGCAGATAAAAAAAAGAAACGACCCTGTAGGAGATTTGCTACGCTATATAGATTCTTTAGGCAGTCAAGGAAATCAAGAAATACACGATATGTTATCAAATGTCGTATCGGATTTAAACGAAAAACTCCCTTACGAACTAAAAAGCGATGATAATTTCCGTAATAGCGAAAAAATTTCCGAAATTATCGGCGAAGTCAGGCAAATTTTATTATCCCGCTTACTTTCATCGGCGGTAGAACAATGAAAATAATTTGGATGCGCTTAAATCCTTACGGTCTGTTTAAAGATAAAACGATCGATTTTGGAGATGGAAAAGAAGGCTTTCATATTGTTTACGGATATAACGAATCCGGAAAGACAACTACTTTGAGAGCCATAAAATCTCTTTTTTATGGAATTCCTGAACGCACAATCGACGGTTTTAGATTTGACGGAAATAAACTGAGGATATCGGCAAAAATAAAAAATTCTAACGGGGAGACTCTGGTTTTTCAGAGACGAAAAGGTCGTGTCAGAACGCTTCTTGCGGAAGACGAAACCGAATTAGACGATTCAATTCTTCGAAAATTTATTTCGGGAATTGACGAATCTTCATTCGTCAATATGTTTGGATTTGGTCGAGACGATCTGATAAACGGCGGTAAAGATATAGTTTTGGGTAAAGGCGATATAGGGCAGAGTCTTTTCGCCGCAGGAGCTGGAATAAACGGATTAAGAAAAATTCTCGAAGAATTAGATGCGGAGTCCCAGAATCTTTTTAAACAAAGAAGTCCAAAATCATTAATTAATAAGTATCTTTCGGAATATGAAGGCTTCAAAAGGGAAATTAAACGGATTTCCCTCCAGCCTAAATTATGGAAAGAGCATGAAGAAACGCTTAAAAATGCCGAAAATAAAAAAATAGAAATAAATAAAACGATTGATTCTTTAAGCGCAAAACTTAACAGGCTCGAACGTATTAATCAGGCATTGCCTATTATTGCCGAAAGAAAAGATATATTGCATAACAAAGAACTTGTAGAAAATGTTCTTATTCTTAGAAAATCGTTTAAAGAGGAAAGAGTAAATATCGTAAAAGATTTAGAATCTGCTCAGATAGAAGAATCAAAAATTAAAGCTAAAATTGATAATATTAAGGAAAATATAAAGAAAATAGTTATACCTGAACAATTTATACTTAACAGGACTTCAATAGAGGATATTTACGTCAGGCTAGGGAGTTATGATAAGGAAACAAAGGATTTACCTGCTCTTTTGGAACAGCGCCGAATGCTTCTCATAGAAGCGGAACGCCTGCTTTCGGGACTTAGGCCGGGGGTTTTGCTTGATGAAGCTACAAAATTAGTCATAAATTCGCAAAAACAAAAAAATATTTTATCTTTAGCAAATATGTATGCCAAGCTGGAAGAAAAAAAATTAAGTCTAGTCGAAAAAATAGATAAGATAACCCGTAAAAAATTATCGTCGGAAAACAAACTTAAAGAAATCGGCGAATATTTAGATATAGATAAATTAAAAAGAATTCTGGAAGATATCCGCAAAGAAGGCGATATAGAAAAAAATTTAGGTAAAAAAATAAATGAATTTAATAAAGCGGAAACTTTATGTAAAATTGAACTTTTAAAACTTTCTCTATGGAAAGGGACTATAGAAGAAATAGAAAAGTTATCGATGCCCTTAATGGAAACGATAGATAGATATGATAACGAATTTGAAAAAATAAATACCGAAATTAATGGAATCGAATCAAAAATTAAAGATAAATTTGATAATAAAGAAAAAATAGAAATAGAAATTTCGGGACTTGATGTATTTGGTATAATTCCGACCGAAAACGACCTCAAGACGGAAAGGTCCAAAAGAGACAGCGGGTGGGAATTAATAAAACAAATATATATAGAAAAAAAGATTCTTGAAAGCGAAGCAGAAAAATATGACGACGAACTTTCGCTTGTTCCGGCATATGAAAGAAAAATTGGGTATGCCGATCAAATAGCAGACAGTCTCTGGAGCAAATCCGACAAAGTTTCTAAAAAGACGATTTTACTTTCTAATCTATCGATTATTAATGAAGATATAAAATCGTTTGAAATACAAAAAACTAAATTTACGGGTCAAAGAGAAAAATTAATCAAGGAATGGAACGATTTATGGAGCGTTATAAAAATAGTCCCGTTAACTCCCCGTGAAATGCGTTCATGGTTGCAAAAGCAACAAGAGCTGGCAAAAGATGCCGAAAAAATTAGATATATGAAAGAAGAAATAGAGCAAATCAAAAAACGTTTAAACGAAAATCGAATTTTACTTGCGGAATGTTTAAAGTCTGCAGGCCATAATATTCCAAATTTGGATAAAGATATTTCGCTTGCAGAAATTATAGATATCAGCCTGAATATAATAGAACGACAGGAAAACGTAAAAACAAAAGAAACGCAATTAACTCAAGCCGTTAAAGATGCCGATGAACAGCTGGGCGAATTATTGGCGGAGAAAGAAAAAACGTTTTCCGAAATACTTGATTGGAAAGAAAAATGGGAAAAAGAGATGACTAACATAGAATTAGATCCTGAAACAGATCCTTCGGCAGCCGAAGAGTTTCTTGACAAAAATCAAATTTTAACGTTAAAGATGGATGAAGCAAAAAAACTGGAAAGCAGAATCGATTCCATTAAAGATAATATGATGGCTTTCGAAAGCGAAGCCTTAAATTTAGCAGAAAAAATTATGCCGAAAATAGCAAAAAATCCGGCGCGATCGGTAGTTTCAATTCTAAATTCAGAGTTAATTAAAGTCGATAAAGAGCAAGTTACTCTTGAAAATTATAAGGCAGAACTTCGGAATTATATCGAAGAAATCAACGAAAAAAAAGATATAATAAAAAACTTGCAAATGCGCTTGCAATCGCTTATCAAAGAAGCCAATTCCGAAAATCTTGAACAATTATACGAAATCGAAAGAAAATCTGAAGAAGCGGAAACTTTAAAAAATAATCTGGAACAGTTAGATAAGCAGCTTCATGGATATTCCGGTGGTATGGATATCGAACAATTTATAGCGGAATCGTCCAAAATCGACCCCGATTTGCTCCCGGGCGAAATTTTGAACGTAAAAAGCGAAATGAAAAGATTGAAAGACGAAATTTCAAAATATGAACAATCCATAGGAGAAGAAAATCTTTTTTTAAAACAGTACGACGGAAATTCCTCGGCGGCCGACATAGAGGAAAAAGCATCATCGACGGCGGCTCAAATCGAATATTATTCGGATAGATATATAAAATTGAGGCTTGCCGCCGATATACTAAAGAAAGAAATAGAACGTTATCGCGTGCAAAACCAGGGACCTGTTTTAAAAAATGCAAGCAAAATATTTTCATTGCTAACGTCAGGTTTGTTTTCCGGTCTAAGAACTTCTTTCGGCGCAAAAGACGAAAGTATTCTCGTCGGCATAAGAAGAAACCTTGAAGGTATCGAAGAAGAAGTGGGCGTTGATGGAATGAGCGAAGGGACATGCGATCAATTGTATCTTTCTCTTCGTCTTGCAAGTTTAGAAAGATATATAGAATCGAATGAACCTATGCCCCTTATAATAGACGATGTTTTGGTTAATTTCGATAACGATAGGGCAGCAGCCTGCTTAAAAATTTTTGAGGAAATTTCAAAAAAAAATCAGGTTATATATTTTACTCATCATAAACATATTCTTGATTTGGTTTCAGGTTTATTTGCTCCCGATACCCCGGATACTTTAAAAGTTCATACGTTAATGCTTTAGTGAAGAAATAAAATTTTGTTTTTCAAACTTATTTTTTTGGAGGTTTTATGAAAAAAGCAAACGGTATCGAAATCTACGAAAATTTAAAAGAAATAGTAAACCACGAACACTCCTGTCTCGTAGTCTGGGATGTTCAAAACGGGTTAGTTTCCAGAATATATAATAAAACGGAATTTATCGCTGATATAAAATATTTAGTAAATGCTTTAAGAGGCAAAATTCCCATCGTATATACTTTAATAACTCCGGCGGCAAAAGAATTCAGGTCTTCATGGTCGTATTACGCTATGATGAAACGCTTCGGCGTTGACGATCCGTCTAAACTTCCGGAATTTATGGCTAAGGGTTCAAACGATAGAAATATTATAGACGACATAACGCCTCAATATGGCGACATATTGCTTGAGAAGCCCGCGGCAAGCATATTTATCGGAACTTATTTTGAACAAATGATGAAAAACAGAAATATAAATACTCTTATTTTTACCGGAATAGCAACGGAAATAGGGGTCGAATCTTCCGCAAGAGATGCCGCCAACCGCGGATTTTATCCCGTAATCGCCGAAGGCTGCGTATCTTCTACGGATAAAGATGCCCATGGCAGGTCGCTTGAAAATATGAGAAAAATGTTTATATGCGAAAATTTCAACACTATTATAGAAAATATTCTTATGCCGTCTTTATAAATTTAAAATACAGGTAAAATTATATGATTCCGCCGAATCAAAACAAAGTAGAAGATTTAATTCAACTTGACTTAGGATATGTTCCGGATGTTGACATCGAGGATTACAGGCTTACTATAAAAGGCTTAGTCGATAATCCAGCCGTTTTAACTTACGAAGATATCGTAAAAATCGGAAACGATAAAGTAATAG
>JAJZYP010000077.1 GCA_021798015.1 bacterium | reverse complement strand
CAAAAGAGCTTCTACGGCATAAAACATGGCGTAATAAATCCGATTTACGGTTAGTTTTAAATAATTTAAGTTTAAATTTGATTCGGCTTCGCCGATGGTTTCGTTTGCCCTTTCCAGCCTATAATTTATAAAAGAAATTTTATCTTCACTATACATGCTCATATAGTAATACCGTCTTTATTGATATTTTGATGAATCGGGGTAACCTTGCTGAATCCGCTTGCCCAATATTCTTTGGATTCTATATCAAGACCTATTATAACGTCGTATTTTAATTCGACGTTAAACTTTATTCTGCGAATTTCTTTCTCTATTTCATCTACCGGAGCTATTACTCTTATGGTCGGCTTACCGCTTATATCAACCCAGTATTCCTCCATTTCTTTTCCTATTGCGCCGCCTATAAGCGCAAGCACGTCTATATCGGATTCCTCGTCAAAATCTCCTCTTGCCTTGGATCCGTAGAGTATAAGTTCGGTTCCGGGATATTTCCCGTTTATCTTTTCCTTAAGTTCACCGAGGGCTTTTCTTTCATTATCCGAAAGATAAATGCCGGTCTCTTTAAATAAAGCTTTTTCCATAATTTATAATTAAATCATACCTCTCAATAAAACAACAAATCGTTTATTATTGTTATAAATTCATAAATTTAATTAAATTATAACATAAAAGCGGATTTTTTATTAAGCGGATATAAGTTATAATTTAATTAGATAAGTCTATCATTAAAAATTAAATTTCTTTTTATCTACGGTTATATCAATTACATCTTTGAATTTATCCGGTAAAGGCGGTAATTCCATATTAAGAATATCTATATTTAACGTTTCGGCCTTTAAAAATATCCCGTAAGCCTTTTGAGTTTTACCGTCTTTAAATTTTATAAGCGCGGTATTAGAATAATATCCTTCGTTGACTTTATAAAAGAGCATACCGCCATTACGAAATTCGTTAACAAGCCACAGGGTTTGTTCTTTTGCTTTTTTGCCGGAAATAGAGCCTATATCGCCAAGCATCATATTTTTATAGTATTCTTTTATAGCATTATATATTGCGTTATTTGAGAAAAAGGCTGAACCGTTTGTTAAAAACATAGCGTTTATATTGCCGTTACTTATCGTATTAATCTGTTTTTTTAGAGTTTCAAGGAAATATTTGACGCTGATATTATATTCAGAGTTTAAATTAACATTTGCATGTTCAACATCATTATATGAAGACTCAGACTCAGGGGACCCGTTAGTTTCTTTAAGAGCTTCATACATAGCGATAACGTCTTTAACACCTTTTTTCGACAAGATTATATTTTCGTTTAAGACCAGATTTATTAATGTTTCGGTATTTAAGCCGGTTTTATAATTTAAAAATGTTATTTTATGGGAACGTTTTAAATAGTTAATTCTAACCGACAATCGCACATAAGCCTTGCGATGCTCTGCTTTAGCTTCCATATAAAAAATATTCAAAGTTTTAGCCGCCGCCTTTAGCGCTTGTTTTGTGATATTTTCTCTGCAAAAATAATTTCTTAGAACGACTTTATCGAAATATCTTTTAACCTTTTCTTTTTTAGTCATTTTTTCACTATTATAAAATTCTAATAATTGTTTATATCAATAATGCCTGATCATGTTTAATACCTATAAATTCCTAAACAAAAACTATCAGTTATCTTATTAATTTTTTGTTGTTAAATTAAAACGCTTAGAAATTTTTTCTCGTTCATTATAATGGAGCGCATTAAAACTGATTTCTTAAGACCACCGAAGATTTTTGAAAGCTCTTCGTCGCTTAATTCCTTAATGCTTTTATCTATTTCAATATATTTTTTCATTTTTAATCTTTTAAATTTATATGGAAATAAAAATGCAAACATTTTTTATTTCCATATATCCTCTCTATGAGGATATATTACTATGCAGTTTTTTGTTGAAACCTGCAATATCAATATTGACGCAGTATTTTTGTATATTAAAACTTAAATTTTGCACCCGCTGTGGATAATGTTTTGCACCCGCTGTGGATAATTGGATTTTAACTTTGTCTTATAATATTTATAATTCTTCGACCGTCCCTTTTTTCTATTTTAAAATCCTTGATGATGCGTTTTTCTTTTAATTTCGTTAAGGCCCTTTTTAAAATATCCCGTGCTTTATTGTTTCGTTTTGCTTTTATAACCGCTCGTTCAATAAGGGTATCCTCTTTAAAAACATTAGCAGGATTTGTCGCTATAAATCCATATAGATTTTTAGCTACCGGCGGTAATGAATTATATTTTTCAATGTTAATAGTTAACGATTTATTTACAAAATTTCTAAATATATTCATATCCATCAGGACGTTTATCTCGCCTGTTTCTGTGTCGAAGTTGACTTTATGGATTATATGTGTAGTAGATTTATGTTTTGGAAAATTATAGCTAATTTTAATCCAGGTTATTCGGACAAGCGCATTATATATATAGTCGTCATCATTACAATTCGTCAATTTTCTAATATCCCAAATAAATGCGGTAATTTCCGCCATTTTTCCGAACTTTTCGGTGGTGATTATTTTATAGCTTCTATTCTTTTGAGCTATATAGCATAAAGAATATAGTTTTTCGGCATCCTCCGTTGTAACATGTTCCGCCGAAGCGGCTATTATTTCTTTGCCGTTTTTAAGCATATGCTTAATCGTCATAGCTCCGCCCTTTCGAGATACAGCAAATGGCGAATATTTTAAGAACCGGCAATATATGTTTACATTTTTATTTTTCATAAATTTTAATCATCACCTATATTGTCAAAATCGTCGTCTTCATACTGGAAATTTTTATTTTTAATACGGGGTCGCCCTCTTTTTATACTTATATTTTTATCTTCAAAATCGTCGTTAGGAATCGTCAAATCAAATAATTCTACGATATCTTGATTATGAGGGTCAGCCGGTTGCCATTTTAAAAACAGCGGTTCGGAAGGCTTAGAATAGCTCGCTTTATGAAATTCAAGAGTTTTAACATCTTTAGATTCCTTATGACTTTTTAGCGTCATTACAAATCTTGCGTTGTCGGTTATCTGCGCCGCTCCTGCGACCTTATCCTTTCCTTCCAAATCAGCTTTATTTGTATGGGCAAGAATTAATATGCTGGCATCGGTTTCTTTCGCAATATCTTCAAAAATACCGATTAAGAAACCCATGTCGCCGGGGTCGTTTACTTTTAAAGAGTGGGAGCGGGCAAGGGTATCAAATATGACAAATTCTTTTTCTTTGCAGAAATCACGTATATAGTTATATATATCTTGGTCTATCTTGTATTCTCCTTTAGTTAGCCTTACGAGTTTACGTTTGGCGGTAAGTATTTTGGCGATTGTTTCAAATTCATAATTTCGAGGGTTTATTTTTCTGACGTCTGTATCGTATTTTTGAATATAATATTTTCTTATTTGCTGTAAACGGTGTTCTAAATCGTCCAAATCATCTTCGTTTGTCATATATCCAGCCTTGCCACGAACACTTCCGAATAAATTCAGATAGTTCATTTTTTTCGTTTTATCGGCAAACGACAGTATAAATTGCAACGCCATATAACTTTTTCCCACCCCTCCGGTTCCTGCAAATATCCCTACTTTTTTAGCCTTAAAACCGGCAAATATAAATCTTTGCGGCGGTAAAGTTTTAGTCCAAACGTTTACATTGTCTATTTTCGCTCCTTTCGTATCGCATTCTATCTTCTCGTCTTTAAATTTAACCCCTTGAGCAGAAAGAATGTTATTGATGTCATCCATCGACAGCACATCAGACAATCGTTCTATATTATCTTTAATTTCCTGTTTTTGCCGCTTTCTTTCTATTTGTTCTCGTTCTTTTAATACCTTACCTATGTTATCCTTTCGTAGGTTTTTAAAGATTTCCAGCGCATCAAACTCGGAATCCCCGGCATTTTTGAAGAATAACTCGCCGAAATCTTTAATGCCTTCAGGCAGTTCTACCATGAGCTCAGATTTAAAATTCGGCAATACTTTTATTCCCGCTTCGTCGTTGTCGGGGCATAGCAAAACTATTGCATTAAGGCTTTTAAGGTAGTCAATAAGGTTGTAAAGTTTTTTAGAAAATCCGCTTGTGCCTGCAACAGCTATAACCGATACGTCTTTCAACTGCCATTGCTCCAATGCCAGAGCGTCAAATTCGCCCTCTACTATTATTACTATTCCTTTATTGTTTTGTTTGAGCCTATGGACTGCGTTATGTAAATAAAATGCGTTTATGGTATTAGTATTAGCTATATCAGTCCCATCAGGTTTGAATATCTTCTTTTCATATATTTTTCTTGCTACTATTCTTCCTATAGTCAAACCGTCCGGCGTGGTATAAGGGAATGCGATAAAATTTTTATCTAAATTAATTCTTACGAGTTCGCTTTTTTTAAGAATTTCGAGAAGATTTATTCGTTTCGATAAATATTCTAATGCGGTATCGCTTTTATGCGACTGGACCAAACTTTTATAGAATTCGGCATTATTCTTAAATATTTGCTTTTGCCGTTCTCTTTCTGCCGCTATTTTTTCTTTTTCTTCCGCTGTAAGCTCTTCAAACTCTCCGTCTTTAACTTTTCCCTGAAACCCGCATGACCAACACTTATAGTATCCATTTTTATTAGCCGTAAAACTTGGATGTTTGTCGTCGTGCTCAGGGCAATGCCCCAAAAAGTATTTTGGGTATTCCCTGAAATCAAAATTATGTTCCGGATATTTATTTTTAAGAAGCTCTATCGTCTGCATTCCGAATAACCCCTATTTTATTTTCCTATTTATATTTATTTCCCTTAGTTGTTGATCTGCCGAATAATGCGTATTTTTTTCTATATATTTTTCAACGTCACTTATTTTAAAAAGAGTTTTCGAACCGATCTTTACGTAGGGTATTGCTTGTCTATAGACAAGCGAATAAATTGAAGATTTCTTAATTCTGATGATATCCGAAAGCTCTTTGACATTAATGAGTTTTAAATTGTTTTCCATAATTCTTTAAAAAAATTAAATTTAATCATTTTTTTCAGATTAAAGTATTTTTTTAAAGTGCACAAATTCACTTGCGGAAAAAATTAGGAATGAGTATATTTGCGGTTTTGAAGCGGACTTAAACTGTAATAGCGTTATATTTATTTTTATTTAAATATAGAAATTGCAGGGATTAACAAGAATATTTTGAATATATTTTTTAATTTTTAATCGGATGGAATTCCATTAATTATTGCATATTTTCCGGTATATATTTTTTAAAATCCTCGTCATCTAATTCCTCGCCAATAATAATAATTGTGTATTCTATAATCGTTTGCATTGTTTTGTTCCAGTCCACGTTTTTAAATTTATTTCTTTTTTCAAGATTGACAATTATATCTTTATTTGTTTTTGTTAAGTCTAATCGTAGATATTCATAAGGATGCAAAAGTTTATCGTATTCGAATCGTCCTTTTTTAAAAAGCATCGGGGTGGTCGGGTTGGCCATCATGTCAGATAATTTTAAATTTATCAAATCATCGAAATTATAATCCTGTTTATATCCATTTTTCTTAATAACTTCACTGAACTCTAAATATTTATTATATATGTCCTTTTTAATATAGAATGTTTTATAAGATAATAACTGCAATTTCAAAGCCTTTTCCCTTTGTATCCGTTTTCTTATGGATTCCTCTTTAGAAGTAGAATCATTATAAAAAATTTCCTGCCTTTTTCCGGATAGGTTTTCATTCAATTGAGCATTAAAATTAAATATCCCAGATTTGATAAATTTTATAATGATTATTGCTTTTTCCAATACATTTAGTTCGTTAAAGGCATTTATAAAACTCTTGATGACCTTTTTAAACCCTAATATTTGATTACATTCCTTTTCTATCAATGCTTTTAATTTTTCTGCATCTTTATTATATGCTTCATCTATTGATATTATTTCTTCTTCCATTATCCACTCCAGCATACTGTTTCTGTCTAAATTATATAAGTCAATGTCGGCAATGATGAAGTTATATATTTTAATTTTAATCTGTTCCGCATCTTCTTTATATTTTACAAGGTCTGAATTTAAGAATTGCTTATTTTTTAAAAGCACGTTTAACCTGTTATTTATATAGTCCGCAATAGGAAATGCTTTATTTCTTTTTTCTTCATATTTTTTAACGGCAAGATTAAATAGTTCGAATACATCCTTTTTAATTTTAAATTTAGTGTCAAATACATTAATAGAATGTCTGCCAGGTTTAGTTTTTTTAAAAGAATTTTTTGTTTTAACCGGATTTATGTCAGTTAAGTCTTTTTTTAAACAAAAATTAAAGAATTTCCGCAGTATTATTAATTCTTTATCAAGCTGTTTGAAAGATACTGAGTTTATATTTTTGCCTTTATTTTTAGGTCGGTTGGATATCTGGGATTTGCGGAATGATTTATAGTCTTCTATGGCATTATACGTTATTTCTTCTATGTTATATTCATTGAAATAATCCGTTATATGTCCTGAGGCAGTAGCTTTAGAAGTTAATGTAGATTCTTTATTTTTATAATTTTTAAATATAACCTCGTCTTCAAATTCTTTGTATATATCGATAAATTTGTGATTTTTAGAATTCGTCATTTGCGTATATTAACCCTTAGAAAAAGCATTATCTATCGCTTTTTTTAAAGTATCAGGCACTAAATGACTATATTTTTTGGTCATAGTCGGCGTTTTGTGCCCTAAAAGCTCGCCGGTAATATAAAGGGAAGCGCCGCTCATAACCATTTTGCTTGCAAATACATGCCTTAAATCATGTATTCTTAAATCTTTAAGTCCTGCATTCCTACAGGCGGTTTTAAAAGAACGCTTAAAATCGGTCAATCCTGCCCCGTTTTTATTAAATACATATAAATAATCCTGATTTCTTTCAATGCCCTTTAAAAGCTCTTTTAAGGGCTTGCTTATAGGAACATGCCTGTCATACTTGGTTTTAGTCCCTTTTATAGCTATGACGTTATTTTTTAAATCAACATCGTCCCATTTAAGATTTAAAGCTTCGCCCTTCCGGCAGCCGGTATAAATAAGAAAGGTTATTAAGTCTCTCGTTAGCTTATTCGTAGCGCCGGAGATTAGTTTTTGAATGTCATCATCGGACAAAGTTTTAAGGCGGGATAATTCGTTAAGCCTTTTAATTTGGTTAGCGGGGTTTTTATCTAAAATTTCTTTTTTGATACAGTAGTTAAAGAAGTGATGCAGAGTAGTTATTTCTATGTTAACGGAACGGAAAGATATTTCGCTGTCTCTTTTGTTTTTGTTTTTTGAAAGATTAATAATACTTAACCTGCGTTCATTCTGATATTTTTCAATATCGGGCAGGGTTATTTTCGCTATGTCTTTGTTTTCAAAGAAAGGAAGGATATGTTTAGAAGCGGTGGTTTTGGATTTAATTGTTTTATCGGAATTGCTTAAGTTTTTTAAGTAGTCTTCAAAAACTTTATTGAATAAATAAATATTGTTATTGTGCGCCGGTATATTATGGATATTTCTTATAATATCGGCTTCGATTGCTTTTGCGACTTCCATTGCGAGCCTTTTGTCGGTTGTTCTAGTCGAACCTTGAAAATGTTTGCCGTAGGCGGACGTTGAATAATACCAGATATTACTGTTCTTTTTACGATATAAGCTTGCCATAATGTTACATAATATAATTTATTAATTTAAGGTAGCAAGTAGCAGCAAAGAGTAGCAAAAATATTTAGTCTGACAAGATTTGCCTGTATAAAACATAAGTTTTATACAACTTCTACCATAATTTAATAGTAGCAATATGGTAGCAAAAAATCAAGAAATTTATGGAAAATTCGATAAAAATATGGAAAATTTGGAAAGAATTTTGAGAGATGAAATTGCCTGTGAAGTGCTTAAATACTGCTGTTTTAAGTGGTGAGCCGCGCGGGGGTCGAACCCACGACCACCTGATTAAAAGTCAGGTGCTCTACCAGCTGAGCTAGCGGCTCAAAAAACAGTTATGCCTTGAGTATTATAATATTATAAAGACAAAGGAAGTATTTTGGACACATCGGGGAAAGAGTAGTTTAGCCCCGTTGCGGCAAAAATGCCCAGCCCGACTATCACGATAATGCTAATAACAACCACAACCCACATTATTTTGACAAAATGTTTGTTATCCACCTTTTAATCCCCCTTTACCTTATAAAATTTATTCATTATTAAAATAAAAAATAAAATATTAAGAGTTAAATACTCGCTTGTTTATTGTATTCCATGTATATTAACGTATATTAAC
>JAJZYP010000076.1 GCA_021798015.1 bacterium | reverse complement strand
AAAAAAAATAAAAGTTAACCCCCTTATGACCGTTTCCGAAATGGTAGAAGCCGCCAAAGCTGCTAAAAATAACGGAGCAAATGAATTTTCCATAGTCACGAGCGGAACCAGGATATCGGACGAAAAAGAGCTTAATACGATAGGAAATGCCGTCAGGTCCATAAAAAACGAAGTGGGCATTACTCCGTGCGCGTCGCTGGGACTCATGGAATACGAAAATCTGCTTTTCCTTAAAAACTGCGGCCTTGAAATATTTCATCATAATATAGAAACCAACAGCGATTTTTTTAAAAAAATATGTTCTACCCATTCGTTTGCCGACAATATAGAAACGGTTAAATCCGCAAAAAAAGCCGGTCTGAAAGTATGTTCCGGCGTAATTATAGGAATGGGCGAATCGCGCTTGGACAGAATAAAAATGGCTAAGGAAATAAACGAGCTCGATGTCGATAATATTCCGATTAATTTTTTAAATCCTATTAAGGGAACCCCTCTCGAAAATTCCGAACCGCTTACTCCTATGGAGTGCCTTAAAACCATTTCGATTTTCAGAATCGTCAATCCTAAAAAAAATATACTGGCGCAGGGAGGGAGGGAACACAACCTGCGCCAGCTTCAGCCTCTCGCTCTTATGGCCGGAGCAAACGGATTTCTTCTCGGAAATTACCTTCTTACGTCTGGAAGAAATCCCGATTTGGACTTAGAGCTGATTAACGATTTAGGATTTGAGCCTAATGTTTCCGAAACGCCGCGGGCCGAGTATGCCTGATAATATAAGCAAAAAAGCTCTCGGCATAGATTTCGGCTTAAAAAGAATCGGACTGTCTTTAAGCGATGATACTCAAACTATTGCTTTTCCTTTTAAATATATCATTAACGAATCGTTAAAGAAAACCCTTTCTGAATTAAAAAAAATTATAGATGAAGAAAATATCGGATTAATCATAATCGGCATGCCTATAGGGCTTAAAGGAAAGCAGACGGAAATATCCGTTAAAATAGGGGAATTTATTCGCGAATTAAAAGAAAAAACCGGCGAAGAAACTGAGATTGCGGTTTACGATGAAAGATTTTCTTCCGTGCAGGCGCAAAAAAGCCTTATCGAACAAAACATTAAAAGGAAAAAAAGAAAAGAAAAAATAGACTCCGTCGCTTCTACTTTTATATTGCAGTCTTACTTGGACAGACAAAAAAACCGGCAGGGAAAAAAAATATTTGAATAATTTTAAAATATTATTATACTATATGCTTAATATACTTTATAATAATTATAAATGTGCTATTTCGACTACAGACTATATAAGCGGGTTAAAAAGATAACCTTTATTTTAAAAATAGCAATACCGGCAGTAATTATCGGATACCTTTTTTTATACGCATTTACTCCGCAGTCTTTTACTTATGAAAAACCTCAACTTATTACTATTTCAAAAGGAAGCTCGCTAAAAGAAATAGTATATAAACTTTACTCTCAAAAACTCGTTAACAGCCCCTATCTGTTCTATTTTATAGGATTTATCAGCGGTTATTCAAGATATATACAGGCCGGGACTTATTACGTATCGATAAACCGGTCTCCGGCTTCTATATATTACGAATTCGTAAACGGCAGAGTCGCAAGGGCTAAAGTAGTTATTCCTCCTGGATTAAATATTTTCGATATAGCGCAGGTTCTATCTAAAGATAAAATAACGGCTAAGAATATTTTTCTAAAAAAATGCTTCGACAGGAAATTTCTTTTAAGCATCAAAATAGACGCTAAAAGCGCCGAAGGATTTTTATATCCCGATACTTATGTTTTTAAAATAAATTCAAAACCCCAAAATATAATTAAAAGAATGGCAGGCGAATTTTTTATAAAAACGAAAAATCTGAAGCCGGCTTATAAAGATTTAATTATAGCGTCTTTAATAATAAAGGAGGCCGACGAAAACGATAAAAACTCCACCGGTTTCATATCGTCGGTAATACATAACAGGCTGAGAATAAATATGCCTTTAGATATCGATTCCTCATCCATTTACGCGCTGAATCTTATAATGTATAAAAACTACTTAAAAACAGGAGATAGATATAAACCCGTATTTCATATGAAACAGATATATCTTAAGACAAAATCCCCATATAACACCTATATGAATTACGGACTCCCGCCCACCCCTATAGCAAATCCGGATATACAAGCTATAAAAGCGGCAATGCATCCCGCAAAAACAAAATATTTATATTACATATCGACAAAAAAGGGTGGAACGATATTCTCAGACAGCCTTGCGGGACAGATAAAAAATATTGACAAATATCTTAAATAAGTCTATATAATTATTGTTCAAACAATATTTAAAAATATATGGTAAAATTTAATCAATACGCCGCATATTTTAATATTTTATTTTGTAAATTTAACCAAGGAGGCTATCAAATGTATCGCAACATTTCAAAACTTAAACTATTTGCTTTAGCTGTGCTTTTTCTTTTACCGGCATTTGCATTTTCTGGATGCGCCACGACCGCTGGTCCTACGACCAGTGCAAGCGGTCTTTCGTCGGGCAACGTAGCATTGAGTACTAAAATGAGTTCCAGCATATTCTTACAGCCGGTGGCGCCTCAGGATAAAATCGTTTACGTAAGCACAAGAAACACTTCTACCGCTACTGGGCTTAATTTTAAGAACGAACTTATTTCCGCTTTAATAAGCGAGGGCTACAGGGTCACAAATAATCCCAAAGAAGCCAATTTTATGCTTATGTCCAATGTTCTTTATATCGGTGTAGAATCCAATAATTACACGGTAGCAGGCGCATTAGCCGGAGGTTTCGGAGGAGGTTTTATCGGCTCCAGATATAACTCCGGAACTTCGATGGTGGCAGGCGGCGCATTGGGCGCATTGGCAGGTGGCATTATCGGTTCGATGTTTCAGAACAAAAACTATATGATGGTCGTAGATATTCAGCTGGAACAAAGGCAGGCAGGCACCTATACCACTAATTCCACAAACGCCAGCCAGGGAACCGCAAGCAATGTTACAACTTACAACTCTGGCATAAAAAATTGGGCTATATACAGGGACAGAATAGTATCTCAAGCATCCGCAATGAATCTTGTATTCACATCTGCCGAACCTTTATTAAAACAGCAGATGGCTCACTCTATTGCAAACCTAATGCCGTAAAAAGCTACTGCAAACTGTATAATTTTAGATGTTCCTGCGTAATAGCGACAGCTTGAACAATAAAAAATCCCGCGACCGCAAAAAAAGCGGCGCGGGATAAATTAAATGGGAAAGCAAGTTTTTTATTATATTATATATTATAGTCCAACGTGGGCGGCAATTGCGGAACTACTAAAAGAATAGTTTTTTACGATTTTGTCTTTGTGAAACAAAACGACCAGCGTTTTGTCATGTCCTTTATACTGGTCCACGAACCAATCTACCACAGGTATATAGCTACCTACCGTCCTATGCCCATGCTTATAAATATAAGTCCACATTAATTCTCCCTTACCGTTGAAAGTGGTTTTTTCTGGGTCTCCAAACATCTGTTTGATTTGACTTTCAGTGGTCTGTCCCGGTATTATTTTTTGAGATAGTTTTTGGTTAGACTGGTTTGAAATGCTTTCATTCCCCGCACTTGCACAGCCTGACAGAGATGTGGCAACTACAAATACCATCGCCAGCATTAATGATAATACAATAAAACCTTTCGACTTTTTCATTTTTCCTCCTATATTAAAAATTATATTTATGATTAACATTTATAACATTTGTTTATTGTAAAATAAAATTCCCCATAATTGCAGAATAATTTCCCCAGTTTTGCAATGTGGTTTCCCCACTATTGCAAAATATTATTTGATATTTTTTACGGGGGATTTTATCCTGATAAGTTTTATATTAAATATAAAACTTATCAGGAGGTAATTACGGGAGATGTTAAAAATGAAAGAAATCGAAACTGTCAGAAAAATGTTTTTCGAAGAAGGGAAAAATATCTCGGATATCGGAAAAGAATCAGGCTTCGACAGAAAGACTATCCGCAAGTATTTAACCAAAGACGACTTTGGGAAAGAGCCGTTGCGGGATAATCCTAAATACGCCAAATTGGAAAGTTTCAAATTAGAAATAGATTCATGGATAGAAAGCGATAAGCGGATGAGGATAAAACAGCGTCATACCGCCAAAAGAGTTTTTAACAGGCTGAAAGAAAAATATCGGGACTTCGGGGTAAGCTACAGAACGGTGGCTTACTATGTAAAGGAAAAGAAAACAGAGATATTTAAAACCGATAATTCCTCTTTGCCTTTGCTGCATAAAGAAGGAGAAGCGCAGATAGATTTCGGCAAGGCGCAGTTTACGGAAAAAAAGGTATTATGCGACGGTTCTTATTTAACGCTGTCTTTCCCCTTCAGCAACGGGGGCTATACTCAGATATTAAAAGGAGAAAACTTCGAATGCTTTGCTTATGCCCTTAATAATATTTACGCGCATATAAACGGCGTTCCCTA
The DNA here is from genome assembly GCA_021798015.1 of bacterium. Classification (GTDB taxonomy): domain Bacteria; phylum SZUA-79; class SZUA-79; order Acidulodesulfobacterales; family Acidulodesulfobacteraceae; genus Acidulodesulfobacterium. Next base: position 3,796 of record JAJZYP010000076.1, on the reverse strand, counting down.
TCGCCAGTGGTTTGACAATACCAGCGTGGCGGTATCGAAAATACTCAAAGGACACGACAGGCGATTAACGGAATCTTTCGTAAGATTTAAAGAACACTATGGCTTCGAGGCGGTGTTCTGCAATCCGAACAAAGGGAATGAAAAAGGCAACGTTGAAAACAAAGTGGGATATTTAAGACGCAATATGCTGGTGCCTATGCCCGTATTCGACGATATAAATATTTTCAACAAAGAGCTCTTAAATTTATGCGATAAAGATGCGGATAGAATCCATTATTCCAAAAAAGAAAATATATCGGAACTTTTTAAAGAGGACATGAAATATTTAAATCCTCTGCCTTTAAATCCTTTCTCAACCGGCTCGCACAAGTCCGCAAGAACCGATTCATACGGCAAGTTTCATATGGACGGACATGTTTATTCTTCTTCCCCGTCTCAGGCGAACTCCACCGTAACGGTTTTAAAGACTCACGACGAAGTAATAGTTTTGAACAAAGACTACAAAGAAGTGGTCAGGCACGAAAGGCTTTACGGGGATAAGCTTGAATCCATAAAATGGATTCCCTATTTAACACAGCTTGCAAGAAAGCCGATGGCGTTAAAATATTCCGGAATATACGAAATGGTTCCTAAAAGCGTCAAAAAGTTTATGGAAAACGGAAATAAATCGGGAGTGCTTAAGCTGCTTGCGCGGCTGACCGAAGAATCCGATTTTGAGACCGCCGTTCATTCTATAGAGAAAGCGTTAGAGCATAATGCGATGGATTTAGACTCCGTTATAGCTTTAAGCAGAAGTTTTAAAGATATTTATTTGGAACCGATGAAATTGCCTGATTATATTCCTTATTTAAACAGCCTGAATATCGATATTAAAAAATACGATACGTTTTTAACGGGGGAGAAATGATAAAAAGAATAGAAGAAAACTGCAGGAAGTTAAAGTTGGGCAGAACCCTTGCGGATAATATCAAAAAAATAGAATTAACCGACAAATACGAATTTATCTTAAAACTTTTCGAGATGGAGGTAGAACACAGGAATGTACAAAGAAGAACGAGAAATATAAGTTCCGCCGGTTTTTACGCGATGAAGACATTGGCGGATTACTCATTCGCAGATATTACGCTGCCGGATAAAATCAATATTGTCGATTTAAAATCGGCAGAGTTCATAAAAAACAAAGAGAATTTAATTATGTACGGCAATCCCGGAACAGGCAAAACTCATCTTGCGACCGCTTTGGGCATAGAAGCATGCGGAATGGATTTTAAAACCGGTTTCTTCAGAACGGCTTCTTTGGTGAATAAGCTTACAGAAGCAAAAAAAGCAAACGAACTGGGAAGGCTTTATAATAAACTTTCCAAGCTCGATTTGCTTATATTAGACGAATGGGGATATGTGCCTTTGGATAAAGAAGGCTCCCAGCTGTTGTTCCAGATAATATCCGATTGCTATGAAACGAGGAGCGTTATAATAACGACTAATCTCGAGTTCAGTAAATGGATAAATATTTTCTACGACAAGGAAATGACCGCCGCAATGATAGACAGGCTTATCCATCATTCTCATCTTTTATTGTTCGAAGGAGAAAGCTATAGGGTAAAAAACTCTCTTATTAGGAAAGCATCTTAGATAAAGCGCTTTTTTGCCTTCGGCAAAAAATGCGCAAGTTCCCTTGGGACAGTTAAAATAAAAGGAGGTGATATCGGAAATATTCCGGCGATTAATTTAGTATTTGGCCGTCGTATTATTTATTTTTAAATCGGTGTCGATTTAGGAAAATTAATTTAATTTAACGATATAAAATTCCCCACCTGGATGGGGAAAATTAAATTGCAAAAGTGGGGATTTTTTAATTGCAAAAAACATTAGGTTGATAAATTTTCAATTCATCGTATAATTTTTCTGAAATAAATTGTTGATTATTATCAGAAAGTTCAAATTTCGAAAGATTGCTCACGCGGACAAACGGAATTCCATTTTCTTGATATGCTTCGCTTCCCGGCTCTATGCTCTTTTTTATTTGCACTAAATTTCCCAACTCATCAAAAACGTCTTTATATTTCCTGACCGATTCCATAATTTCCTCATATTTTGGTTGAAAATACTCTGCATCGAACCGCTCTGCTTGTCGTGTGGCGGAAAAATTTTTTACAAAAGCGAGTTCGTGTTTTGGCTTCCAGTTTAAAAGTTCAAGTTCGGAAAGAAGAAGTTGCTCGGCTTGAGAATAGAGAGATTTTGATTTTTCAATAAATTCCTGTGATTTTTCAATTAAACTTTGAATTAGATTTTGAAAAAAATCATTAAAAACAGGAATGAAAATATCTTTAAAATTTTCTTGACTTATTAAGCTTCTAGCTGTTCCCTTAAAAACTCTTTTAAAATAAGTTTGCCCTATTGTAGAATTGAAAAATACAGAACAAAAAAATGGGTTAATTTCTTTTATTTCTAATTTTAAAATATTATCGCTAAACGCATTTTTGGAGTAATTTTCAGTAACTATTGAACTATTTCCAACTCCTTCCCCGACCCTAACAAAGAGCATATCGCCTTTTTTTAATAATTTTAAATTATTTACATTATCGGTTTCACTCATTCCCGAATCATCAATTAATATAGGTCTTATATTCTGTGTCCTTATAAATTTATACTTTCCATTATCTATTTGTGGTAAATTTTTACCAGATGATATTTTTTTAATTTTACTAAAAAATAAAACATTATTTTTTGATTTAATTTTTTCATGAATAACTAAATAAATTGGATGATAATATTCCGCATCAATTCTAAAATCAGAATTTTCTTTTACAGTTTTATAATTTACAATTGAATATTGCATAGTTATTTTTGCTTATCTCTTTTAATAATCTGTTCTTTTGCATTATCCGGAAGTTCTTCATAAATATCCTTTATCTCTTTTGGTTCGGTTAGCATCTTTTCTGCAATAAAATTTATAAGTTTAAAAAGTTTCAAGACTAATTCAGGTTTTTCTTCAATATTAATTTCTCCTGGATGAACAGCATTGTTTCCAATAATTCTTAGAGTATCTAATGATTTTTGAACTTCTTCATTTAACCCTTTTTTGACAAAATTCTTTATGTCATCATTTATATTGTCACCTTTCTCTCCAAGTTGTTTACAAGCTTTTTGAAGTGCTAGCCTTAAAATGGCAGCTGACGCCCTAGGGGAATCATTAAAAATAGTAGCTGCTTCTAAATAATCTTTTTTAATATCATCCAGCAAATCATCATTGGGTAATTCAACCATTAATTTTTTTGGATATAGAATATTACCGCCAAACCAAATTATTATATTTTTACAATGCTCACATCTAGAAATAGTCCATTCTTCATTTAGCATCTCTTGAAATTTAGATAATGAATTTTCAATAGAACGGTATGACGCATTGCCCAACGACATATAACCCTGCGCCTGTATATACGCCCAAGATTGTTTTGCATAAACATCACAATGAGGACAATTAAATTGTCCTTTTAAATGCTCCGGTGGATAATATTTTTCTTTTTTCATAATAGACTCCTCTAATTATTCCCAAAAACTTAATTTTTCGCTCTTTGCCCATTCTATAAACTTTTCAGCTACGCCGTCCGGCAATTCGCCATTGTGATTATGTAAGTCGTGGTCTATGATTAAATGTCCATTTTTGTCAAGCTTTGGCTGTCCATTGCCGTTTTTTATAAAAACATATTCCCCTGAATTGTCTTTACCAGATTTTTCCGAAACCGCAAAGAAAATCGGATAATCTTCTACTTTCGGACAGAGCGGTCCTGCTTTA
>JAJZYP010000075.1 GCA_021798015.1 bacterium | reverse complement strand
CTATTTGGGAGATTGACCTTTTGAGGCAATTCGGAACGGATTTAAAAGAGCCGCATATTAAACCTATAAAGGGAAAAGAATACGAAGGACTGTGGGAACTCAGGATTAAATTTGCGGGCGACATATCGAGAATATTTTATTTTATGCCCGTTAAAAATACTTTTATATTAGTGGACGGTTTTGTAAAAAAAACCGAAAAGACTTCAAGGCGTGAACTTGATAAAGCAATGCGTTATATGAAAGATTACAAAAGGAGACTAAAAAATGGATAAGAAAACAACCTCTTCTTGGGAAGATATTAAAAAAGAGCTTTTAAAAGACCCCGCTACTTATAAGGAATATAAATCGCTCGAACCGGAATATAAGATAATAAGCCAGATGATTAAAATCAGAATAGAACAGGGCCTTACACAAAAAGAACTGGCTGATAAAATAGGAACGAGGCAGAGTAATATCAGCAGGCTTGAAAGCGGGGAGTATAACCCTTCCCTTGAATTTCTTAAAAAAGTCGCGATAGGGCTAAATAAAGAGCTTATCATATCGTTAAATTAATATTGCAAATAAAAAAAGAGCGGGATAAATTGAAGTCGAAATTTTTGACTTCAATAAATTACTTTGGACATGCTTTGGACATGCTTTGACATACTTTGGTTTGACATGCTTTGGTATTAATTTGACTTTTAATAACAATATGGTATCTTTATAATTAAGAGCCTCTGGTGAGGTTTTATCCTTTGTATCTAAAGAATTTATTAATGCTTTATCGATTTTTTTCCGTTGACATTATGAGGATTTATTATTTATAATAAAAGAAAACAATTAATAAATAATTTTATTATGAAAACTCTTTCGTGCCCTCCTATACCTATTTCAGATGAAACTAAAATACACGTTATTCTTTTTATTGCCAACAAACTTATAAAAAGCGATATTTCGCCGGATATTTATAAAATCCTAAAAATTATATATTTCGCCGAGGAAGAACATTTAAAAATTACGGGGCGAACCATTTGCGATGATATTTTTATAGCTATGAAAGACGGACCTGTTCCGTCTAAAACATACGATATAATTAAAAGCGTCAAAAGGGACGCCGATATTTATTCTATAGAAGGGCTTGAAAAATATTTTTATTTTAAAAATCCTTATTATATTATTCCTAATATTGAAGCCGACCTTAGTAAATTATCCGAAAGCAATATCTGTGCGCTAAAAAAGTCGATAGCGGAAAATAACCGTCTTACTTTTTCCGAATTAAAAAGAAAATCTCACGATGAAGCCTATAACAATGCGGATGAACGGAATAACACGATAAGCTATAAATCGATGGCAAAGGTTGCCGGAGCAAAAGAAGAAATGCTCAATTATATTGACGTTTGTTCCGAAAACGATGATTTTGCATTATTTGTATCCGGTTCCAACAAATGACCCCCTTTCATTGATCCTGATTGCTTTATTCTGTCGGTCGTTTGCCGCCTGAACTACAGGTATGATAATTGTTTCCTGCTCTAACCTCTTTTTATAATCCTTAAATTTTCTCTGATAATTTTGATTAGGATTTAATTATAAAGTTTCTAACGGTGATTTAAGGTTATAATTGCCCGAAAAAACTTTCTGCTTCCGATAATGCTATCCCGCGCGTTAAATTATCGCCCTGTGTAAATTCTTTTCTATAAAGCGTTTCCCTGTGCCTTGTATCAAAAACCCATACAAAATTATCGGTAACTCTCACTGCTTTTTTATTTTTTACTACTTTCCCTGTCTTGCCGTCTTTAAATATTTCCGTTAGTTTCTTGCCTGAACGCACCGGTTTCGTTTTTGCTATTGGCTTAGATAAAAATATCCTGACAAAACCCTCGTCTAAATCACGCACAACGTTTTTAACAAAAAAAGGGTATTTTTTAAACGTTTCGTAATAACCCTCGGATAATTGCAAATATGCCGCTTTGCCTACTCCTATATTAACAATGTAATACTCTTCGGTTTTAGATATTACCTCTCCCCTTACATGTCTATTTATTAAATTCTTATATTTTGCATAATTCTTTGAAACGCTTAAATTGTTTACTTCTTTGTTAATTTCTGAAACTATTTCCTTAAGAGAAATGCCGTCTTTTAAATTATTTATATATTCCTTTTTCCCGTTAATAGCCTCTAAAAATATTTTATGCCTGATATTTTTAATATCTTTAAGCGACGATATAGGTATCTTTTCGTCATCGTTTTCGGCATATAAATCATAGGAATCATAAAATACAGCCCTGTATCTGCCGTAGAAAACGTTTTCCATCGCTTTTTCTATAACGAATATAGATTCGGCAAAACTTAATCCCTTTGTTGCCGATATTTCCCGAATTAGATTTTTGATATCCTGAAATCGTTCCATAAAAATTATTCGTTGAGAAAGTTAATTTTTAATCTCTTCACGATATATTTTAGCATGTATAATGAAACGCCGCAAATATAACCAAATTAAAAAGATTTCGGCATTTTTCTCTGAGGGGGGTGTGTAAATCGGTTATTAATTTTTTATTTAAAAACAGGTTTTTGAGGTTAGCCCTCTGTTTGTATTTTTTCGCTAAAGCTCAAAAATACAAACAGAGGGCGGGGTTGCAGATATGTAACGAAATTAATTATTTTTATAATCCGCAACGGTTGAAACAATGATGTTGAGGTTTGTTTCTTGCTCCGTGCTTGCTCATTTGCCTATTTTGCTTCGCAAAATCAGCGCCTTGACGGCGCAACGGCAAACTGCGGCGCACTACGGCGAAACAAACACTTTCGAATTAAAAAGGGGGGGGTTAGGGGTTCGCTTTGGACGACAAAGCTACCCCTATCCCCCTTTAACCCCCAAACCCCAAGAAATCGGGGGTATTAAAGAACCTGACTATATAACCGTAGTTTACTGCTCCAACTGGTCGCATGCTTTAATTGGGTGCTTTTGTTTACAAGAAAGGTTAGCATTAATAAATTTATCTAAATCGATAATGCAATTTTTACCGTATTCAACAATTTTATTTAATATCTTAAGAATGTATTTGTGATATTCTATATCGTTTTTGACTTCGCCAATAATATTATGTGTATCATAGTAATTTATTATAACTTCATGCGGATTAGCTGCGCTTCTTGCTTTTACCCTTAATTCATCTAATTCTTCTTTTTTGGTTTTATTATATTCAATATCAAGTAACAGAATATTTACATATTGATAAAATTTAATAATGTTTTCTAAAGAATTATCTAATAGTCCGATTTTATCTTTAAAAGTATATTTTACAAGAAATAAATCTTGGCTTACGGTAAAATAAAAAGGATAGAAATATGATACTTCGTGTAATCCTGCAAGATGATGCAGGCTTTTCAAGATATTATTATTCGTAATAGCTAATTGTTCATTGTATAATTCCAAGAACTTATTTTTATTGTTTATGAATTCATTTAAATTTTTCTTTAATTCCATTGTTTCGACAATTTCCAATAAAGACTGTATTTCTCCTTTGAAAGCATAAGCGGTTGAAAGTTTTTCATTTTTAAGTTTTGTTCTGTCCCTAAAAATTTGAATAATTCCTGTAATAATAGCCCCAATAATTATTCCTAATAAACCGAAAATAGGTATATAAATATCTGTATAATCTACATTTTCAGGATGTATCATAATAAAAATCTTTAAAATTAAAATTTATTATTGCCTAACATTATATATCATAAATGAATCCGTCCCCATTATTTGCTTATTTATTTGATACCGGCACCTTTTCCCCTTGTAAAAAACGAAAACCTCCCGGCCACGGCAAACGCAGTCGGGAGTGAAGATACGTAGGCGGACGCTTATAAAAGCAACGCTTTTATGCCCGCCGAAGTGAATAAATCTGACCCCTTTATTTCATTTACGAACCGCAGAGTTCCACCGTGTGAAACAAAGATGTCAGATTTAATCCGGTTAATATATTTTGCTTCTTTCTCGGTTAAAAAGAAATTTTTGTCTAAAAGTATGATTATTTTATATTTAAGGGAAAAGAATGCCTAAATCTTTACAAATTTTACGAACCAGGTTGTCGTCTATTTCGTTATGTCTCGGAACAGTGGAATGTTTATTTAAAAGAGGATTGCGCCACCAGGAATGATTCCCGCCTTCCCGTTCAAATTCACAAGCGTATGCTTTTAAGTGTTTCACAAGTTGCTTGCGCTTCATACTGCTATAGGTTCTGTTTCGAAATCTGTCCCTGCTTCCTTTATGGCTTCACTGCGATAAATATCCAAGGCTTCTTTAAGCGCAACTTTTAAAGATTCTATTAATTCCTTTTTAGTTTTTTCCTGGCAATTTACGCCGGGGACTTCTTCTATCCAGCCTATCCACCATGGATCTGATTTTTTGATTATTGCGGTAAACATTTTAAACCTCGATATTATTTATGGCGATATTATAACATTTTTTAGTAAACTTATCAAAATTTTCTACAGAAGAATAAATAAATCTGACACCTTTATTACCTGAGGCTTAATATTGTTGGCGGAAAATATAATTTTTATTTTATACTCTCCATGAGGAGAATAAATAAATCTGACGCCATTTAAATCTCTATTTTTTTGCCTGTTCTTAATATTTCTAAAGCCGGAGGATAGGTTTCGTTGAAATCTTTTTGGAGAAAAGAATGAGGCTCTATGTCAAGGCTTATATTTCTTCTAAGTCTGGTTAGCAATATATCAAAGTCATAATTGTCTAAACCGGCAATAAATTTTTTCATTACGACCGCAATATCGATATCGCTCCATTTATTTGCCGTACCTTTTGCATAAGACCCGTAAATATAAACCTCTGCCGGGTTGATTTTATTCTTTTTTAATACGTCTATATATTTAAGGATTAAACTATAAACTGTTTGAATATCTAATCCTTTTCCGTTATTTTCTTTTTTAGCCATTTTCTTAACCCGTTAATTGATTTTATATTTTCTTCGGTAAATTCCTCGGTACATTTTTTATAAAAAGTCTTCTTGTAATTATCATATCTAACGCCGATATTAAATTTAGTAATATCCTGCAATTCATTTGCATGTTTTTCCGTTAATTTTAATCCGGCGCTATTCGCAAGTTTTTCAAGGTCGTGTATTCTTGGAATATTTATTCCGTTATGTTTAACGTAATGAGCCTTTAATAATTTTTCAATAACAAGATGACCTACAAATAATGCATAAGAATATTCCTTTATTTTATGCATATTAAGCATACTTTCATAATCTTTGTCTGAAGATTCAATCCAGAATTTTATTATTTCATCTTTTGTCATTTTATGATTTTTCAAATATTAATCAATAATCAAAAATTCTCGAATCCAATTACTGCAATTCGTCAATAATTATTTTATCATATTTCAATAAAATAATTGAACAGAAAACATACCGCGTAAAACCATTATTAAAGCAGACAAACTTAGGCGGATAAATCTGACCCCTTTAATTTGTTAAAGTTTGATTGCTAAAAGGGAAAGGGACGAGGACTATATCTCCCTTTTTATAAGCTATCATATATAGCATCCTCATTGTTATCCCATATCTTTTCAAAAGTCTTTTCAGAAAGAGACTGGGAAACGGAAGCAAGATTTTCTTTAGCTTCTAAAAACTTTATAAAATCTAATACTTCAGGAAGTAGTTCTTCAGGTAGTTTGTCAATTTCATTTATTAATAAATCCCTGCCGTACATTATAGATTTTAACCCCCTTTTTAAAAATCAACTATAGAAATAATAATACTATCATTTAAAAAAATAATCAAGTTTGCCCCAAATCCCGATTTGGGTTTACTATCACTTTTATTTTTTTGAACAAATTAACAAATTTTGTAACTGGATATGACAATTTTTGTCACGGGCAAAAGTGTCATATAAGTTATTAAATTAATTATTAAAATTTATTTATTATTTTTATCCTGCCAAAATTTCCCAATTTTTATTGACAATATTTGTCATTTTATAATATGATTAATCCTTAATTTATATTTTAATATAAATTAAAGTTTTAATATTAATGCGTTGATTTTAAAGGCGTCTAACCGTAAGACTGGTTTTAGTTTGTTTAATTGTCGGGCTTGGCACAATTATTGCTTTATTCTTTAAGTGTAGATGCAATAATAAAATTGTGCAGGTTATTAAATAAAACTATAAATCGGGTGCGTTTATGGATAACCTTCATTACAGCGATTTCTTTAACAAGAGGTTTTATAGCTGGCTGAGCGAAGCGCAGAGCGGCGGTTTGACATCTTATATTAATTCAAAGGCGGTAGAAGAACTCGCGGGCGATATAAAGGCATCCGCAGGTTTCGAGGCGGTCTCGTCCTTCGTTAAAAAATATGCCGAGCAGGCGGAAACAAATAAGGACGCCGGTTTAAGCAATATTTCCGTATCGCTTTTTGGTTCGCTTTGCGGGTTAGAAGGCGCGGACGCGGGGGCGCTGAAAAAAATAACGGATGCCGCGGTATCGGCCTTTCAGGCAGGGGAAGCGGGCGGGACCGCAAGAGAGGTGGTTAAGGTTCTTTTAGTGCTTGGCTTAGGCAGCCTGATTTTAAATATGGAAGCGATGTAATAAGGATGTAATAAGGTTTTTAAATTCAAAAAACCAAATTAAATGTAATTATGTAATTAAAGAAAACCAAAAACCAACAAGGAGGTTTTAAAATGAACATTAACAGGCTTAAAGGCAAAAAGGGTTTTACCCTGTTTTGATTATTTGTAACTTATCGACTTTACTAATTAATTTTAACTAAAAAATTAATAGTGGGGCTGTTTTTGGGCACATAAATAGAAAATAAATGGGTTAAATTAACATAATTAACTTTTATGGAGGCAACAAAAATGAACATTAATCAAGTTAAAAACAAAAAAGGCTTTACCCTTATCGAGCTTTTGATCGTCATCGCCATTATCGGCATCTTGGCGGCAATAGCGATTCCGACGTATTTGAGCTACGTCAATAGGGCAAAGGATTCGGAAGCGTCCACGAACCTCGGTGCGATTTTCACGGACGAAACGGCGTTTACCGCGACGAATTCTATGTATATTGGCGCAGGTGATGCGTCAAATGGAGTTGCACCAGGCGCGGCAAACGGGACACTTCCATTAGCAGGTACTGTTTCAGCTACACACCCATTTTATGCTACACCACCGGCTTATGGTATTGATACAGGACCATTTACTTGTTCGACTACTACACCAGGCGCACCAATAACAACATTTGCCGCTCCTGGTACACCTGGAGCCCTTTCAGCAACAGGAGGAACTACTACTGTAACAAGTGGTGTTGCCGGAACACCCACAGCTGGCCCCGTAACAGCCACAGGTGGTTTTGCTGATATTGGATTTCTCCCTAAAGGCACATTAGAGTTTTATTATCAAGTAGAAGCAAGTTCTGCCGCATATGAAGTAGCCCCGACTGTAGGCGTCATTAAAACATACACAACACCATCAACTAGTGCTAATGATGGAACATGTGGCGCTGGATATGTTGCCTTGGCTGGAACAAACTTTACCGGTTCAAATTTACAAATTTATGCTATAGATGATTATACTTCAACAGAGGTGTTAGCTGCTGGAACATCTTACTAAAGGTGTCAGATTTATTCACTTCGGCGGGCATAAAAGCGTTGCTTTTATAAGCGTCCGCCTACGTATCTTCACTCCCGCCTGCGTTTTCCGTGGTCGGGAGTTTTTATTTTTAAAGTTATTTTAAACAGAGGGGTAATCATTATGAATAAATCCAATAATTTCACGAATACAGACAATAAAGAAGTCCGGGAAAAAGTCGAGAACGCATACCGGAAATTTTTGAAAAGAGATTTATATCTATTAGAGGTTAAGGAGAATTAAAGGTGTCAGATTTATTTATTCCTTTACTCCCGACCGCGTTTGACGCGGTCGGGAGTTTTTGTTTCTTTCCTCCTTTCCAGTCGCATAATTTTCCGTTATGTAAACTTGATTATTTTTTGTAAATAATGTATAAATTAAATTAGGTTAATTATTAAATTAATAATTTATGCTCTTAAATAACTATGAATTTACAGCACATTCGATTGATGTTATCAGAGAGCGTAAAATTTCGGAAAGTTGGATTTCCGATGCTTTAAATAACTCCGATTGGAATACCGTTAAAGAGGATGGAAACTTACACTATTTTAAAAATATTGCGGAAAATAACGGAAGAGTATTACATGTCGTAGTTAATCATAATGTATACCCAAAAAGGATAGTGACTGTTTATTTTGACAGGAAATATAAGGGAATTAAGCGAGTTAAAAGCGAGGAACAAATATGAAATTAATTGTGGATAAAGAAAGCGACGCTCTTTATTTTAGATTAGATGAATCGTCTATAATAG
>JAJZYP010000074.1 GCA_021798015.1 bacterium | reverse complement strand
TAAACATAAAATCTTCAGGAAAACGTTCTATATTTCTTTTAACCTGTTCGTTAAATCTTTTGGTAGTAACTCCGTAAAGTTCGGCAATATCGCTGTCAAGCATAACCCTCTGGTTTCTTATTAGATATATTTTCTTTTCGATTATTTCGATTGGTATGCGTTCCATGATTTATGCGCTATCCTTGAAATTAGAATGTTACACTTATATATTTTATTTTAATTTTACCTTACCGTATTATTTTACTTTTTTGTCTTAATAACGTTATATATTGATTCTATGCTTTTTTTAAGGCCGTAAATTAAGTTATCGTCTTTAAAATTATAAATTTTTTTCACCATGCCTATTGTTTTATTAAGTTCTAAGTTTTCATTTTCAAGTTTTACTTTTTTGCCTGAATTAAAATCAGATAAGAAATAATTTAAATCAACGTTAAAAATATCAGCTAATTCAAGAAGATAATCTAAAGGAATCTTAAACCTGCCTGTTTCGTAATTATAAACCTGCGTATATGCAACATTAAGCATTTCGGCTAATTTTTCCTGAGAAAGATTTAGTTCACGCCTTTTTATTCTAATTTTTAAACCTATGTGCTTAAATAATTCGATATTTTTATGTTTAGGCATAAATTAATTTCTTACATTTAAGTCTTATATTTAAGTTAAACTTAAATATTTACTATTATTATGATAATTTAAAGAAAATACTATAATCTTAAACATAAATTATTTATTGACATATTTATGTTGAAGATATAAAATTTACCCAATAAATTAAGCTTATTTATTTTAAAAAATTAAAAAAAGTTTCTATAATGCTTTTGTTATACTAGAAAATTGAAAGTGTTCATAATGACCTTAAAAATATTTTTTTTAAAGTAAATGGATTTAATCAAAATGCATTTTTTAATGGCTTATTAATTTTTATGGATTAGAATCTTAGGACTTATTCGGCATATTTTATTATTTTAAAAATATTCAAAAAAATGTTATAATTTGCTAAAATATTTAAAAATTAACAATCAATGAATCTCGCAAATACGGAAAAGCAAGCGCAAATTGATATATCGTAGTCGGTAAAGTGAATGTTAAAGGTAAATCCGTTAATTTATACATTTTAAAAGGGATACAGCTTGAAGCGATAGTAAGAAAATAAGATAAGATTTTTTTACTTTTTACAATAAATAAAATAAAAAAAGGGGGAGTTTATGATTAATAAATCGATAAATATAGTCAGGAAAAGAAGGCCCCTATTTATTTTAATTTTTGTCGTTACATTAATATTATCGACAAGCATTGTTCTATCCGGTTGCGGCGGTGGTGGAGGTGGTAGTAGTTCATCAGGAGGGGGACAGGTTACTATAAATTATAATATTTCAACTTCACCTTCACAAATCACTTTAACTGGAGCGGATAGCTCTTTTTTAAATATATCTTCAACAGATCCTCTTGATACAGGCTTTTCCGTGATTTCTTCCTCGCCTAATATTGAAGTGTCAAATAATGGTCTTACAAATAATGTTTTTTCCGTTGCATCTAATGGAACGCCTGGAAATTATACAATAACAGTTACTGGAACAAACTCTAATGTTTCAGTTACTGTACCCGTTACAGTTAATTCTCCGGCTTATCCTAATACTCTTCCTATTAACTTTTTACCTAATGACAAACCTTTTGTTACAATTTTGATTGACGGCGAACCATTTAATTTGGTTTTTGACACTGGTTCCACAGGTATAGTTATAGACCAATCCGCACTTCAGGCAGCGGGTGTAGCAATAAATACAAATAATAGCAATCCATGCACTGTAAAATATGGTATAGGAAGCGCAAGTGGCTATCCTGGAACGGCAAATATTCAAATGGGAAATTTAATAGTAGATAATGTTCCTCTTATAGTTGCGACAAGTGCTCCCGATACAGGTTTTAATTATCCATCAGATTTTTTCCAGGGCGATATAGGGATGGGATTATCGCCTTATTCATCAGACGGAAATCAGTGCTCTAATGGAGTTTTTACTCCATCGCCATTGCCTTCAGGTTATAATCAAGGATTCACTTTGTCGATGCCAAACCTTTCCTTTAGTTCAAACGGCACTGATATTGATACCACAGGACTTCTTACGCTTGGCTTAAATACTACGGAACAAAATAACGATATACCTGCTAACAATTATTTTTTCCAGAACAATTCTTCAGTAAATACTGTGCCTATCATAGATTCAGAATTTGGCGGAATTAATTCATATATAAATTCTTCAGGAAATGCTGTGTCGTTTTTATCCGTCTTTGATACCGGAAGTTCTTCAATGTTCTGGGGGTCCAATGCTTTAAATAATGCTTCAGGCGATATTAACCTCACAGAATATTCATGTTCTTCAACTCTTTTAGGAAGTGATTTCGTTGACGGCGGATATTATATGAATTTAGAATTTGAGGATTCTTCTTCAAATTATATTAATGCAAACTTCGAAACATATCCAATTAATCCTGATATGTGTAACTTAAATTTTTTTGGTTATAATGCTTTATCTGTTTTTTTGGTGGAAAACGATATATCTGTGAGAAATAATCCTCAACCAGGATTGGAAATTATGGGAATGCCGTTTATTTTAAATTTATTACAAAACAATAATACGCTATATTGGCAACAACATCCTTGGGGGGTCGGCATATTTTAATGTTTACCTTTTTGATTAATTAAAAGTAAGTAAAATTAAGGAGATATTATATGTTTAAAACAATTTTCGCTAAATTTAATTTGTTTAAAACTCTATCGCGGTTTTCTATGATTGTATTAACTATAATAATATTAGCAAGTATATTTCTTAACGGTATCGGTTCTGCTTACGCTTACTTAGGACAAACGGTTAGCCAAATGCAAGGTGAATGTTCTAATTACCATCAAATATCTCTTTCGGTTGTTTCAAACCCCAATTCACCAATATTGAATTATAACGCCCTAAAAAAATTTGGAGTCATCGCTTACAATTTTAACTGTTCCGGCTATTCGCTAAATGCGCTTTTCAACTCAGAAGGCATATGTTTCAGAATATATATTTCGGAATCTGTAAGCGCTCTGCCGGATCCTTCGCTGCTAATAGGTCCTATTGCAGAAGAAACACCCGTTATTTTAAGTAAATACGAAAATTCCTTTATGAAAAATGAATTCATAAGATATGGGTCAGGTGCAAATGCCGTAATTTATGAAATCATGGGGCTTAAATCTTCTCCTTCAGCACTTGCTTATTATGCCTCGCAAAAACCTTAAACAAAAAAGTTTATAGAAAACTTTAACTTTAATATTAATTTTTAAAAGTTATTTAATTTTTTTAAATAGCAAATAGAACGGCAGAGCCAAACAGCATAACTAACGAAATAATATACGGCATAGGATTAGGATATTCTTTTTAATATAACAAAAAAAATAGTAAGCTAAAAAGATTTTCCCGACATTTGTTTTTGATATTTCAAGATACTTTAATAATAAATGTTATTAGATAGAATAATAATTCTCTTAAAAATATAAAAAATTGCAACTCCTAAAAGGTATATCATTAATATTCATAAAAAAAATAATCCTATAATCAAAACAATAATTTAAATAACAAATCTTTACTGAAAAGCCGAGCAATTTTTGGCAGTTATACTCTTATAGGAAAGATCAAAGTTATAACGGTAAAAATATTTATGTTTATATTTTAAAAGGAATACGGCTTGAAGCTATAATAAAAAAATGAATATTCATGAATTTTTTTATTATAATTATAACAATAATTTATGTATGACGAAATACATCTATCAGATTATTTGAGCGGCATAAGAGACATTTTATTAAAGGCCAAAGAATCTCACTGGAGATATGAGGAGGCAACTTTTACCCCTTTATTTTCAAGGCTTATCGAAAGCTCTAACTTCAATATGCATTCCCTATATCAACAAAAAAGCATAAGGACGGGCAATAAACCAGATTTTACAATAGAAAGCGACGGCAATATAATAGGCTGTATAGAATGTAAAAATATTTCAATTAATCTTAATAGCGAAGAATGCTATAACCAAGTTAAAAAATATTTATTGGAATACAATAATGTGATACTGACTAATTTTATTGAATTCAGGTTGTATCAAAATTCAAATATGACTGACATGATGCAATTTGATAATATTTATAAACCAAATTCCAATAATATTAAAGATTTTAGCAACTTAATTTCAAATTTTTTTAAATATGGCAGTAAAATTTCGAAAAAAGGACATAATAAAGAAGTTGCAAATGAAAATGGTTTCGACAACTCTAGTCCGCTGTTTTATGATTTTTTTTATTTATTAATAGGCTTATTTGCTCCAATATTTTTTAAAAATATTGTTTTAATAATTTCTTCCAATTGGATAAAACCTAATTATATTTTTTTATTGATTCCCGAAATATTAGCAAGTATCTCGATTATAATATTTGTATTTATTTGGAAACCGAATAAATCAAGCATTTCGCTACAACGTTTGAAAATAAAATTAAGAAATAAAAGATTATGGATAACCGCAGGCTCGCTATTAGCCCCAATTTTAACCATAATATCAATAGGTAAAGAAGCAGTGCGTATTACCTATATTATATTTTATCACCCTCAATTTATAATGACATAAGAATTAATTTTAGGAATAATTTTGAAATTATTGCGGGAATTCTTGGAGCTATAATTATTATAAGTATTTTATTATACAAGAATAATAAAAAATAAAAGAAAATCAAATGTCTCAAGAAAAAAACATAAATGATTTGCTTGCTGAATCTTACAAAAATCTAAAAGCTATCTATAAGTCTTTAATCGACATCGAAACATCGCCAGAAATAAGTGATTACAAAAAAGAGAATATTAAAAGCCTTAAGGACAACATCGATAACTTTATCAAAACAATAGATAGCAAATTTCCTGAAATAACAGACAAAATTCTATTAAGCGATAATCCTAACGTGTTTTATGATAATGGATTATTTTATCTTAAAAATAAAAAATTTGATAAAGCCTTAACCGAATTCAATAAAGCAATCAGTTTAAATAAAAACAATCCGGAATATCAATTTAAAAAAGGAGAGGCATTAAAAAAATTAGACAGACTGAATGAGGCTCTGACGGAATACAACAATGCAATTAGATTTGATGGCAAAAATCCTGAATATTATTCAAAAAGAGGCGAACTTTATCAAATGATGCAATTATATAAAGAATCTCTTTTAGATTTTGATATGGCAATATCGATAAACCCTAATAACGCAGATTATTATTTCGGCAAAGGAAAGGTTTTATTTGATTTCCAACGCTATAACGAAGCAATTGATGAATATAATAAAGCTTTTTATTTAAATCCTGACGAATCCGACTATTATAATGCCAGAGGAAATGCTTATAGTGAAATAAAACAACCAGATAAAGCTATAATCGATTATGAAAAAGCTATCGAAATTAATCCTGATATTCCAAAATATCACTTAAATAAAGGTATTTACTATTTGTATATAGAAAAATACGACGAGGCGATTAAAGAGTTTGACATTGGAATAAGTTTAAATCCAGAAATAGAAGATATTCAGTACTATTATTACGAAAAAGCGGAAGCTTTTTTTGAATTGGAAAGATATAACGAAGCTATAGATAATTATAACGAAGCCATAAAATTAAATCCAAATGACCCTTATTATCATTACGGAAAAGGAGACTCATTATTTAAGTTAAAAAAATATAATGAGGCACTTGGGGAATTTGACATTGTTATCGCAATGGATTTAAGTTTCACAGCGGCGTACATTTCAAAAGCATTAATTTTTATAGAAACGAAGAAAATCGGCAAAGCCGAATCTATTATTCTCGAAGCATTAAAAATAGAGCCCCTTTCGGAATATCTTATTGTAACATATTTTAAAATCTTAGCCTTAATGGACAGAGTGGATAAGGCTATAGAATTTATCGAAGAAAAGACCAAACTCAATCCTTCCGTTAAAACGCTAATCTGCTTTCAAATGCAGGAAGATTACAATGATTCTGATATAACGGATATCGAAAAGAAGGCATTAAAATTGTATCTTGAAAAACATTGCGAATTTAATGAGGATTGATTTTTTAAATGCGGATAAAACCTTAAACACTGCGATAAATAAATGGACTATTTTCAACTCTCCCCAATTTTATAAATTTAACACCTGAATTAACTGCCGTTTCCTCATGTGTAGGCGGAAAAGGGTATAATTAGGTTTTGCGAGGACGAGGCTTTAAAAGGTAATTGTGTGCGTTTTTTTGCTATTTCTTACGATGACGCTTGTAAGTAGTATTTGATAAGGCTTTCGTTTTAGTTTAATGTTTTGTTATTTATTCAACTTCAAAGGGCTTTAATTTTAGGAATTTGAAAGAAATTTATGAGGTTTTTACAAATACATGCTTATAAATTTTGATAAAAAGCCGCTGGTTTTAACCTGGCTATGAAATGTCTAATCCCTTGCAGATTTTAATAGCTAAAAATCGGCAGTTAGTTAATGTGCTATTTTACCTATTTTAACCCTCATCGGGGTCATAAAAATAATTAATTCACGACTTTAAAACCTTTCCTCTTAACGCACGATGCCCCGATTTGACATTTTTATAATTTAATGTGATTTCTATTTTTGCTATATTAATTAAGATTTTGCGGCATTGTAATTTTTTTTCTGCGGATTAAAGTTTATGTGAATTATAATGCGATTTTTTCGGTCAAATATGCCGGATACAAGCCTTGCATTATCGGCTAATATGGTTTAAATAAGCCGTTTTTTAGGCTTTTTTATAGGCTTTATCTGTGAAATAGGTATACATAAAAGCCTTAAGCTGAGTTTATTCGGTCTCATTTTTTATCAAATTTCTTAACTTTGTGTCGTCGGGACGACCTTTTTCCTGCTTGTGCGTATAGATGGTTATCAAAATTATCCTTTTTTCTTTTAAATCTAAAAGATAATCTAATCTCGCTTTCTTTGCCGAACCGGATAAAAGAGGAGCATTAAAACGATATTTTCTAAATTCAAATTCTGGATTACAGGATTTATGTGGACAGGGTTCTAAAGCGGAAGCCAAACATCTTGGGTCTTGGATTAAATTTTTGATAATATTACTCAATCGGGAGCAGAGACCGCAGGTAAAGCTTAACAGGTTTCTATGACATTCCTGATTTTGCCGTGGGTTTTTATGGGGCAGCTTTGTTCGGACAAAGCGAACCTTCTTTAATGTATCAGCATTTAAGGATTTATTATTATATTCCTATCGGACGGGCTTTTCAATTCCAGATTTTTTGATTTTACAAAAATCTTAACTTGATTTTTTAATTAATTACCTTTATAATAAAAGTAAGAAATACTTACTTATTTTGGAGGTTTATTATTATGGAAACTACAAGCATGTCCGTTAAAGGACAGGTGGTAATACCGAATAAAATCAGGAAAGCCCTAAACTTAAAGCCGAATTCCAAACTGATTATACTTCAGGACGGGAGCAATATACTTTTAAAGCCTATTGAAGAACCCAATATAAATGATTTTAAAAATCTAATCGCTATGGGTGACGAAATTTCGGAAAAATTAAATCTAAAACGCAAAGATGTCGGCAGGGTTATAAAAGAAACAAGGAATAAACAAAAGTGCGCATAGTTATAGATACCAATATATTAATCTCAGGCATATTTTTTCGAGGAAAAGAAAGAGACCTGCTCGAACTATGGTTTAGCGGCAAATTCGACGTTATATGCACGGAGGAAATATTTGAGGAGTATTCGGAAGTATTAACGAGATTTACCGAAAAATCCGGTGAAAATAAACATCAAGAAATTGCCGGTATAATTGCCAAAAACTGTCTATTTATTAAAAATGTTTATAACGAAAAATATTCAAGGGATCCCGACGACGATAAGTTTGTAAATTGCGCAAAAAGCGGCGGAGCGTCATATATAGTTTCGGGGGACAAAGATTTGCTTGTTCTAAAAAAGATAGGCGACTTGGAAATAATAACGGCCTCTAACTTCTTAAAGTCCCTTTAATAAATTCTACGATAGCTTTAAAATAAATTAGTTTACTTATTTTCCGACCTTATAATTTTCAAACTCATACATAGCTAAACCGATTGCAAAAAACAATAAAATATGTTGCCCCCCTGTTAAATACCACTGTTAAATTTAAAATTGTTGTCAACTTTTAATTTGTCTATTGAATTTAACTTTTAATTTGTCATAATATCTTTGTATTATTATTTTGCCTTTTAATACGTTTTATTAATAATCGCAATCAACCTTCATCACCCCCTTTGCCCCTTTCTAATATTATATCGTCACCGAATGTATAATACTAAAAACACCGAATTAAAATTCCTGTTTTCACCGACTAAAAAGTCAGGTCGTTACTTTCTGCTAAATTAGATATTCTA
>JAJZYP010000007.1 GCA_021798015.1 bacterium | reverse complement strand
TTCGGAATTAAAACAGGGATTGCAAACGGCGGCGTTCCTTTGATTTTAATTGAACAAAATCATTTTTTTAATCGCGAAGAGGTTTACGGTTCTCATGGCGGTATTTATGGTTATAAGGATAATTTATGGCGGTTTGCCATGCTTGCCCATGGCGCGGTTTACGCAATGAAAATTTTGGGAATTCCGCTTGTAATTCATACGCATGATTGGTCCGGCGGTTTTGTTCCCGCTGTTATAAGACAAACATTTGGCGATAAAAAGGTTCAGTTTTCGGACGGCGGCATATTAAACGCAAAGATAAGCAAGTATGTGAATGCAAAGGGTTTAAGACCCGCCATAATTTTTACCATTCATAATCTTGGGTATCAGGGAGTTTATGGAATGGACGATTTTTATGACGTCGGGTTAGATTTTAAATATAATTCTCCTTCCGCTTATGAACATTTTGGGACATTAAACAGTTTAAAAGGCGGGATGCTGCTTAGCGATATTGTTACAACAGTCAGCCCTACATATGCTAATGAAATTACTACCCCCGATTTTGGCTTTGGACTTGACGGCGAGTTAAAAAATCTTTATAACAACGGCAAACTAAAAGGAATACTTAATGGAATAGACTTAGACTATTGGAATCCAAAAACGGACAAGTTTATACATTATAATTTAAGTTTAAAAGAAAATAGTTACAAACTAAAGGATTATAAAGAATGGAGAGGCTTTAAACTTAAAAATAAAAAGGCGTTGTTTTCAGAAGTTTCATTGCCTTTAAAAATAGGTAAGGATGGTAAGCCCCTTCCTCTTTTAGGTATCGTAAGCAGATTTACGGAAGAAAAAGGTGTAGATATATTTTTAGATTCGCTTTTTAACTGGAATGATTTTCCATTTCAAGTTATTATATTGGGAAGCGGCAAAGATTACATCGAAAAGAAGGCATTATATCTGTCGAAAATTCACAGGGATAAGGTTTATTCTCATGTGGGCAAATATGATGAAGCCTTATCTCACAAAATATATGCCGCATCCGATATTTTTGTTATGCCATCAAAGTTTGAGCCGTGCGGATTATCTCAGATGATAGCGATGAGATACGGCGGCGTAGTTGCAGCCGGGGATACCGGCGGGCTTCATGACACCGTTTCGGATATAATGGACATAAATATTAAAGAACCATCAGGCATCCTTGTTAAACATTTAGATGCAAACGGTGTTTCGTGGGCGCTCAATGAGTTATATAATATTTATATTGGTAGCAATGGTAATGACGAAACATGGAAGAATATGGTTATTAATGCCGCAAACAAGCATTTTGGATGGGATGATTCAGCCAGAGTTTATGAAAATCTTTACTATAATATTATAAAATAAATTAAGTTGAGGTTTTTGGATTGAACATCTTGTTATTTATTAAAATAGCCATAATAGTCATATCAGGTATGATTTTAATTGCATCAGCCGTAAAAAGACCTAATTTAGCAGGCTTCTTTGAGAAGGCAGGGCTTTTCGGCATATTTTTATTTGCCCTTTTCATACCTATTAAAGATGGATTTGCCCTGTTCGGCATGGTTGTGACTATTGCTTTCTTTATTGCGTATAAAGTCGCAAAAAGAGATGCCTCCATTCCTAAAACAGGTTTTAATATACCTATTCTGATTTATACGGGTATTGTAATAGCTTCATTTTTTTGGACATATAGCATTAAAGATAGCTTTAACCAGGGCGGTGAGATAGTCTATTTTATTTTATTCTTTTTTGCCTCTGCTAGCCTTTTAAAAACAAAAAAGAGAATAGATTTTATGGTCCATACTTTTACTTTTTCAATAAGTATTGCAATAGTTTATGGTCTTTTTCAGGGAATTTTTATAAACGCCCTTCACTCGCCAAACAGATTAACCGGGCTTATAGGTAACTGGACAGGTTTTCCGGTTCAAGTTTCTTACGGTTTGATCGTTATAATAGTATATTATTTGATAAATTTTAAGAAGCAAAACATAAAAGAGTCAAAATATTCATTAAAAAAATTATTTTCATTGATAGGTTCTTTTGTTAAAGGTTTCAGAAAAATACCGTCCTTAATGCTGTCATTTTTCTTTGTAATCTTAGTTTTGGCGGGATTTTTAGATATCATATTTTCTAAAGCAAGATCCGCATGGATAGGGATTATACCAGCCATTCTTGTTTTGATGTATTTAAGATCGAAAAGGTTTTTTTTGGCGGTTTTAGTCTTACTTTTAGTGCTAAATATCGGGATTTTTTTCGTTTCAAAAACATTTAAGAGCAGAATGCTTGCGATGTTTAATCCAAAAATTTATAAAATGGAGTTAAAAAGTCACGGAGATATAGAAAGCCATCTTGCTTTAATAAAATCCGCATGGACTGTTTTTAAAAGATTTCCTTTAACGGGAGTCGGAGTAGGCGCATTTTCTAAATATTTCGATGAACACAAAGGGGTGCGTTATCCGTGGTATTATAACCGCAAAACAGGGAAAAAGCTGTACGATTTATATGATAACTGGCCGGAAAACGGCTATATGCAGACGCTTGCGGAGACAGGGATATTCAGTTTTATCTCATTGATGTGGCTTTTTTTCCTTGCTTTAAAAAAACCTTTTAATATATTTGTGAATTCCGACGATAAATTTAAACGAAAAATAGCCGCAATGACCTTAGGGGTAAGTATTGTTTTTTACGGTTCTTTTGCAGGGGTTTCTAATATGTCTAACGACCAGCTTACAAACCTCTGGCTTTTTTTCTTAGCCTTATTTGCGGCGACCAGTTTAATGCCGCAGTCAATATCAAAATCAAAAGATTTTCAAAACCAAAATTATGTTGTCTCAGAGAAGTAAAATTCTTGCGCAATATCTTTATATTTTAACCCTTATTTTTGTTTACGGAAGTTTTTTTCTTGCGTTTATAACCTATAATACAATAAGTCCTTTAATTATCGGCTATAAGTTACATAACATAACGGATTATCTCTGGCTTTTGATTCCTACCGGCGTTATTTTTTATTTACTCCTTTTTGTTTTTAGAATGTATTTAAACCTAAATATAAAGGATTTTAAATCCGATATTGCAAAACTTTTTGAAATAACGGTTATAGCCATATTTTTAATTTATGCAGTCTTGTTTATGTTTAAAATAACATATATTTCGAGACTTTTTATAGGATATTTTGCAATTTATTCATTTTTATCGCTTATTCTGGCGGACTACATAGGAAGAAAACTTGTAAAAGGTTTAAAAAGGCGCGGTTATTCCATTATAAATATTCTTCTTGTACGCGGTGATGCGGATGGGGGAAGTAATGCTAATGTTAAAGAGGCGATTAAATCCCAAGAATACCTCGGAATAAAATTGGTTAAAGAAATTAATAAAAATGATTTAAACAGTTTGGTAAGTTTTGTTT
Organism: bacterium; assembly: GCA_021798015.1. GTDB lineage: Bacteria > SZUA-79 > SZUA-79 > Acidulodesulfobacterales > Acidulodesulfobacteraceae > Acidulodesulfobacterium. The sequence continues at coordinate 34,160 of JAJZYP010000007.1, read as the reverse complement.
TAAATAACCCGGTAGATGAAGTGATATTTGATATTAAAGGGGATGAACTGGCGGATATTAAAGACATAACGCTTCTTTTGGAAGAAAGGGGTATAACGGTCAAAATATTATCTAATTTTATACCATTTAAGCATTCAAAGGTTGCCTTTGAAAAGATAGGAGGTTTTCCCGTTATTTCTTTTTATACCGCTCCCGAGGATGATATAAGGCTTTTTGCAAAAAGGGTAATAGATATCTTCGGTTCTATCGTCGCAATAATAATATTTTTCATACCTGCCGTAATCATAGCAATTTTGATTAAACTCACATCAAAGGGAACCGTTTTATATAAGAGCAAAAGGATTGGTAAAAATGGAAGACAATTTAGTTTTTATAAATTCAGGACAATGTATGCGGACAGCGAGAATTTAAGGGATGAATTGATAAAAGAACATAGTAAAGACGGCATAGAAATTAAGATTAAAGACGACCCGAGGATTACAGGTATCGGAGGATTTTTAAGGAAAACAAGCCTTGATGAACTTCCGCAGTTTTACAATGTTTTAAGGGGCGATATGAGCCTTGTGGGCCCCCGCCCGCCAATGCCCGATGAGGTTAAAAAATATTCGATAAGGCAAAGAAGGAGGATTTCAATGAAACCGGGGATTACCTGTCTGTGGCAAATTAGCGGAAGAAGCGAGCTTAGTTTTAACGACAGGGTAGAATTAGACTTAAAATACATCGATAACTGGTCATTAAAGTTGGATTTTATAATTCTTTTAAAGACAATTCCTGCTGTTTTGTTTGCTAAAGGGGCGTTATGAAATACAGAAATAAAGCTTTTGCAAATCTTTTTCTTTTAATTGCCTTTTTTATTTTTATAGGCACCTTTTTAATCCATACATCAAGTATCTGGTTTTATATACTTCAAAGGGCATCTGAGGCTGCATTGATTGGCGGGATTGCAGACTGGTTTGCGGTTACCGCTCTTTTTAAATATCCATTCAATCTTCGTATTCCTCATACCAATATTATCGAAAACAACAGGGAAAAACTTATCAACACGGTAAGCAATATGGTTAACGATACATGGCTTGGTAAAAATTTTCTTGGCGCAGAAATAAATAAAATAGATTTTTATGACATTATTATAAAAATCATAGAAAAGAATAAGTATAATAAAAAAATAAGATTTTATTCACGGAAATATCTTATTAAATTTTTACAATATGCGAAAACCGACAAATTTAATAAATTTGTAAACGGCAAAATCAGTAAGGCTTTAGATGAGGATTTATCGGAAAAGATTGTGAACGGTATAACCTTGTTTGCAGAAGGTGATGATTTCGACAAAACTTATGGCATATTAGCGGGTTATATTAAAAATTATATAGTCAAATATGAAACGAAGGGTATAACAAAAAGGATTATAGAATTGTCATCTGAGGAAATCATAGACTCGATAAAGATTTCTGGAAAAAGATTAATAAACGATAATTTTGATAACGCCATAATAAATTTGTGTGATTTTGCAAATCTAACCATAGATGAGAACGAATCCTCTTTGAAAAAGCAGATAAGGGAAGTAATAGAAAAATATAAAGATGATTCGGTTATGAGAAAGATTTTTATATTTGTTGCTCAGGAGACAAATGTTTTGGATGTGGAACTTTTATCGAATGAAATTATAGCAAAAGTAAAGAACTTTATTAATGAAATAAAAAATGACCCGTTAAATGATATAAGATTAAAGATAAAAGATTATGCCTTAAGTGTTTTGGATAATTTGGATGAAGATACTAATAAACATCAGGTATTAAATAATATTGAAGCAATTATTTATAAAAATTCCAATAAATTAAAAGATTATCTCTTAAGTTATTTAGATAGTGATTTTGGTAAGGTATTTATTAAAAATCGGTTATTAGGTTTTATAAAATCCGATGGAAATAAGATTATAAGCCAATTTAACAAACCAATCAAAGATGGGCTTACGGCGGCAAGCTTGAACATCATTAAGGTAATAATAGAAAATAATAAATATTACATACTTAATAAAAATTTATTTAAAGAAAGATTTGATCACGGAATAAACTTAATTCGGAATGAGACTTCAAATAAAAGGGGTGAAATAAATAGTTTTTTTAGGGAAAAAACCATATACGCAATGAAACTTAACCATTCCATAATCGGAAAATTAGTGAAAAGGTATTTAGAAAGTTTAGACCATAAAAAATTGACCGCTCAAATAGAATCAAAAATTGGAAATGATCTGCAATACATAAGGATAAACGGGGCATTGGTAGGTTCCATTGTGGGCGTACTTATTGCGCTTATCAGCTTATTTTTGAAAGGTATCGGGTAAAATGGCATGGTTCGGAAAAATTATGATATAATGCGCTATACATTAAAAAATTATAAAATTATACATTAAAAATTATTAATGAGGTTTAAACAATGTTTATATTTAAACGCAATAAAGTTGCGGTGATTCGTTATTCTGGAACCATTACTGCGCAAAATGTAATGCCTTATATAGAGCTTTTAAGAAAGATAGAGAAAATAAAATCTATTAAGGGTGTTATGTTTATTGTGGACAGCCCGGGCGGCAGCGCCATACATTCGGAACTTTTATATTCCGCTCTTAAAAGACTTAAAGAAAAAGGTAAAAAGCTTTACGGCTATCTTGAAGTTTCTGCTTCCGGCGGATACATGATTGCCTGCGCTTTAGAAAGACTGTATGCCCCTTCCTCGGCTATTATAGGTTCCATCGGTGTTATAAGTATGAAGCCTGTCTTAAAAGAGATATTGGAAAGGTTAGGTATCGGCTATGAAGTGATTAAAAAGGGAAAACACAAGGATATGTGGCTTTTTACGAGAAAATATTCCGATGAGGAAAGGGCTAGCATCGATGAACTACAAGAAGACATTTATAACCGTTTTATTGATATAGTATCCGAAGGCAGAGGAATTCCTTCAGGGGATATTTTAAATCTTGCCACAGGCGAACTATTTTCATCCAAAAAATCCTTAGCCAATAAATTAATAGACGAGATTGCAGGTTTTGACAAAGCGCTTGAAGACCTCTGTAAAACCGTAAATGTCAAGCCGGACAAAGCTCTTTATCTGAGTATAAAAAAGCCGTTTTTTCAAAGAATAATAGGCGGATCGGTTCTTAATGCAATAGAGGAGATTTATTACAGGGCTGTGTATTAAGAATAAGAAAAGATTGAGAAAACCTGTTTACTTTTTTAAAAAATTATATTAAAATAATTTAAATTTTTTTAAAGGGGATGGGTTTAATCTGATAAAAGTTTGCTATAATCGGTTAATTTATCTATATTCATAAGATTATTAAAAAATCAAACACCTGTTTAACTTTCATAAGAAAATTATCTTTAAAAAATCATTGGTAACTGTTTTGTTTTAATATTAATATTTAAGGTTAGGAGGAAATTAACTTATGGGACTTAATTTGACAAACAAAATTTTAAATGAGCACATTGTAAAAGGTGAATTAAAAGCTGGCGAAGAGATTGCCGTTAAGATTGACAGGACATTGACTCAAGATGCAACTGGAACCATGGCTTATCTTCAATTTGAAGCAATAGGTGTTCCAAAGGTTAGAACCGATTTATCCGTTAGTTTTATAGACCATAACACGCTTCAGACGGGGTTCGAAAATGCGGATGATCATAAGTTTTTACAAACTGTTGCCGCAAAATACGGGATATTATATTCTAAAGCCGGGAACGGCATCTGTCATCAGGTGAACCTTGAAAGGTTTGGTGTTCCGGGGAAAACCCTATTGGGTTCGGATAGCCATACGCCGACGGCAGGAGGAGTCGGAATGATTGCCATTGGGGCGGGCGGACTTGATGTTGCCGTTGCAATGGGTGGGGGGGCGTTTTATATGACCGCTCCAAAGGTTGTCTTAGTTAAACTTTCAGGAAAACTTTCGGAATGGGTTTCCGCCAAGGATGTAATTCTTGAGCTTTTAAGGAGATTAACGGTAAAGGGCGGTGTTGGAAAAGTCTTTGAGTATGGCGGGGAAGGTATTAAAACCTTGACAGTTCCTGAACGGGCTGTTATTACTAATATGGGCGCGGAACTTGGAGCTACAACATCGATTTTTCCGAGTGATGAAAAAACCCTTGAATTTTTAAAAGCTGAAGGCAGGGCTGATGATTACATGCCGCTTACTGCCGACAAAGATGCTGTTTATGACGAAGTCATAGAGATTGACTTAAATTCTTTGGAGCCGCTTGCCGCCAAACCACATATGCCTGATCAGGTGGCTAAGGTCAGCGAATTAAAAGACATAAAGGTTGACCAGGTTGCTATCGGAAGCTGTACAAATTCGTCTTATGCGGATTTAATGACTGTTGCAAGCATTTTAAAAGGTAAAAAGGTTCACCCTGATGTAAGTCTTGTTATATCTCCGGGTTCAAAGCAGGTTTATGAAATGATAGCTAAAAACGGAGCCTTAGCTGACCTGATTACATCCGGCGCTAGAATATTAGAATCTACCTGCGGCCCTTGCATAGGCATGGGGCAGGCTCCAAGGTCCGGCGCTGTTTCATTAAGGACATTTAATCGTAATTTTGAGGGAAGAAGCGGAACCAAAGATGCAAAAATATATCTTGTTTCCGTTCAAACCGCGGCGGCTTCCGCATTAACAGGATATATCACGGATCCCAGAACTCTAGGCAAGGCTCCGAACATTAAAATGCCGGAAAAATTTGATATAGACGATTCTATGATACTGCATCCTTCCACAAATCCCGACGAGGTCGAGATTTATAGGGGTCCAAACATTAAACCGCTTCCGATACAGCAGAAACTTCCCGAATCCTTAAGCGGAAAGGTTCTGCTTAAAGTGGGAGATAATATAACAACCGACCATATAATGCCTGCAGGCTCTAAAATACTTCCATTGAGGTCAAACATACCTGCAATATCAAAGTATGTCTTTGAGTCCGTGGATGCCACTTTCTCCGAAAGGGCTTTAAAAGAAAAAGGCGGTTTTGTTATAGGCGGAGAAAACTACGGTCAGGGTTCAAGCAGGGAACATGCGGCGCTTGCACCTATGTATCTGGGCGTAAAGGCTGTAATTGCAAAATCTTTTGCAAGGATTCATTTTGCAAATCTTATTAATTTTGGAATTTTACCTTTGGTATTTGAAAACTCCTCGGATTATGATAAAATAGAACAAGGAGATGGGCTTTATGCCTCCAATATTTTAAGAGAGCTTAATGAACATAAACCCATTACATTTATTAATAAGACAAGGAATAACGAGGAATATAAATTCAAGTATAATTTAACCGCTCGGCAGGTTAAAATTATTAAAGAAGGCGGATTGTTAAACGAGACGAAAAATTCAAATTAATAAATTCTTCGGCTTAGACAGTTTTCACAGGCTATATTTATAAAGTATAAACAATTTTAATGTTTGCATCCGAATTCAATAAGAATCTTAAAAAAGTTCTCATTTCCTACAAAAAGGATGCCGAAGAAGCATTCAAATCCGCAAACTATGTTTGTGAAATTATAAAAAAAAATGGTATAGATGCGGCGGTCAAGCCAAGCATGGGCATAACCGCCGCAGATATCGAAAATATCGGGCTTGTTGTGGTTTGCGGGGGGGATGGGACCCTTTTGATTACCTTTGGAAAGATTTTTCCTTTAGAGGTTCCTATTATCGGAATCGATTTTGGAAAACTTGGGTTCCTTGTAGAGGTGTCGGAATCTTTGAGAGAAGCGGCTATTAAAAGGGTTTTCGACGGTTCTTTAGAATTTAACCCAAGAATGGCTTTAGATATTGAAGTGATAAGGGATGGTAAGCCAATCGCTAAATTTGTTTCTTTGAATGAAGCGACTGTCGCCAGAGAAAAAAGCATTCATGCAAGAATAATCGATTTAACTGTTCATGTTAATGATATATGGTTGAATGATTTTAGGGCGGATGGACTTATTATAGCCACGCCAACCGGTTCTACCGCTTATTCGTTATCCGCGGGCGGGCCTATTGTTCAGCCGGATATCGATGCATTTATTTTAACACCTATCTGTCCGCATACTCTTACCAACAGACCTGTAATAATAAATCCATGTGAATTAAAGATAAAAATTGTGCCTCAGGCGCGAAATATTTTTATATCGGCGGATGGAAGAGACGGTATGAAGCTTTGCGATAACGATGAAATAATTATTAAAAAACATCCTTCCAAAATCTATCTTTCCTCATCTTTAAGCCTTAATTACTGGGATATATTAAGATCAAAGCTAAATTGGTGAAAACAATAGGTTTGATTAATTTTTGATTAATTCTTAATAAGCGATGTTAAAAAAGATATATATAAAAAATTTTGCCACAATAGACTTTTTAGAGGTGGATTTTTCCGAAAATTTAAATGTCTTGAGCGGGGAAACAGGCGCCGGTAAAAGCATTATAATAGAATCCATTAATTTTTTATTTGGACTATCAAAAGGAGAGGGCGTTATAAGAACAGGTGAAAAAGAGGGATATGTCGGTGCTATATTCGACATTGGCAATGAAAAAATCAAAGCCGATTTAGCGAAGACTTTTGATGAAAGCGGAATAAATTTTGTAGAGGATGAAGATATAATCATAAAAAGGGTTATCTCTATAACAGGAAAGAGTAAATATTTTATAAATAATGAACCTGCAAATAAATCTGCTGCCCTAAATTTAAGCGAAAGCCTTGTCAATATCTTTGGGCAAAACGATAAAAGGTTTTTAATTTCACAGGAAAGCCAGCTTGCTTTTGTTGATGAATTTGCCGTAAATATAAAGCTATTATCGGATATCAAAGTTCTTTATAATGATATTAACAAGTTTAGAAGCGAAAAGGAAAAAGTTAAGAAAAAAATAGACGGCATATCAAGGATTAAAACTCTAAATTCTTACATCCTAACCGATGTCGAAAAACTTGAAATTAAATCGGAAAACGATGACATAATATTACAGGAAGAACTTAAAAGGCTTGAAAATATTAATAGCATAAAAGATTATATTTCATCGTCAATAAATTTAATAGATAATGAGGAATACGGCATACTAAAAAATTTAACCCCGTTAATATCCAATCTTTCAAAGCTATCGGATGTCGATTCCAATTTTAAGGAAAAAGAAGAGTTTAAAAATGCCGAAAGCGCTAAAATATTAATAGAAGATGTGCTTTTGTCATTGGAAAAATATTCCGATTTTGAATTTGATGAACAGAGATTAAACGAAATTAGATTAAAAATAGATAAAATAATAAGCGCGGAAAGTAAATACTCGGTTTCCAGCCTAAAGGAACTTATAGACCTACATAACAAGGCTAAAATCGAGATTGAGAATGTTTGCGGTCTTGAAGAAAGACTTGAAGAGATTGAAAATAATATTAACGGTTTAAAGGGTAAGTTTCTTGAGGCAGCCGATGATTTACATAAAAGAAGGGTTAATTCCGCGGCAGTTCTTGAAAAAAAAATCGAGGAAGAGCTTTCATCTTTAGGAATCAAACCTGTTTTTAAAATAGAAATAAATAAACTTGATTTTGATAACGGTTTTTCCGAGACAGGATTAGATAATTGCAGATTTATGTTTTCCGCAAATCCTGGGGAAAGCCCTAAACCTCTTTCTATGGTTGCTTCCGGTGGAGAACTTTCCCGACTTAGCCTTTGTATGCTGAAAGTTGTAAATGCAAAAAAAGACTCGTCATCGTTTATATTCGATGAAATAGACTCCGGAATAGGGGGAGAGGTTGCCAATTTTGTCGGGGATGCGCTTAAAAACATCTCTAAGTTTAATCAGGTTGTTGTTATTACACATCTTGCCCAGGTGGCTTCTTTTGCAGGCAGTCATTTCTTTGTTTATAAAGAAGTAATAAATGAAAAAACATATACTAAGATAAGAAAACTTTCATTTGAGGAAAGGATTGAGGAAATTGCGAGGATGCTATCGGGAGATGCAAAAAGTTCTGCTGCAACATCTCATGCGAAAGAAATTCTTAAAAGGAGAGGTTTTATTGTATAAGTCAGGCAGGCAGATGTATGAAAAAGGTGGAGATATTATATATTATCCATCAAAAGTAAAAATTGAAGCGGGTGGGGAGGTTTTTGAGGTAATTTTAAGAAAGGCATTAATGTGCGATGTTAAGTCGCTTTACAATCTTTTTTCCGAATATTCTAAAGCGGGAGAAATGCTTCCACGCTCGATGAGTGATATATACGAACATTTAAGAGATTTTTATATTGCGGAAATAGAAAAAGAAAATGGAAATGAAATAATTCCCAATTCAAGCGAGATTATAGGGGCATGCGCATTAACCATAGTATGGGAAAACCTTGCCGAAATAAGGTCCCTGGCAGTTAAAAAGCCATATACAAGAAAACTGATAGGGACCGAATTAATAAAAAAGTGTATCGAGGAAGCAAAGTTTTTTAAAATAACAAATATATTCGCTCTCACCTATAAGCCGCAATTTTTTCAAAAATCAGGTTTTACGATAATCGATAAATCGAAACTTCCGCACAAAATATGGAGCGATTGCATAAATTGCGTTAAATTCCCGGATTGCGACGAAACCGCCGTAATGCTTGAGTTATTATAGATATAGACAAAACCAAAACTATATATTATAATAAAAAAAGATTTATGTTTTATAAAAAGGAGGCATTACAAATTGTTTAATATTTTTAAAAAGGGGGGTCTGTTCGAAGAAATAGAGCATATTACTCCTGACGAAGCGCTTAAGAAAATATCAGGAGAACATAAAGGTAATAAGACTTTAATAATCGATGTCAGGGAACCTCATGAATTTAACGGTAATTTAGGGCATATAGAAAATGCCGAATCTATCCCAATGAGGCTTTTGCCTGCAAAAATAAAAGAACTTGAAGCGTATAAAGATAAAGAAATTATAGCTGTTTGCCATAGCGGCGCAAGAAGTCATTCAGCCTGCGCAATGCTTAAAAAGCACGGGTTTAATAAGGTTTATAACTTAAAGGGCGGTATGCTTTTATGGAAAAAATTTGGGTTTAAGTCCCATACTCATATATAATTATATAATGAAAATATATAGTAATATGAACAAAAGATGAATAAAAAATTAGATTCTCAAATTAAGGATTTTCACATTTTTGTGGTATCCGATTCCACTGGTGAAACAGCAGAAAAGGTCGCAAGGGCTGCAATTTCCCAATTTTCGATTCCCGATGTCCACTTAAAAAGATTTCTATTAGTTGACTCTGAATTAAAATTAAGAGAAATTATTACAGAAGCTGCGGATAAAAAGGCTCTGATTATATTTACTTTAGTTAAAGACGGCCTTAGGAATATCATGCTTCAAGAGTCAAATGAAAAGGGTGTTACAAGCATAGATATTATCGGTCCTGTATTAAACTCCATTTCACATACGTTAAACCTTTCGCCGGAGCGCAAGCCTGGATTAATCCATCGGGTAAATGATGAATATTTTAAAAGGATAGATGCGCTTGAGTATGCGGTAAAACATGATGATGGACAGAGGATAGACGAGATAAATGAAGCCGATGCGCTTATTTTGGGGGTTTCCAGAACATCAAAAACTCCTCTTTGTTTATTTCTTGCTCAACGAGGTTTTAAAGCCGCCAATGTTCCCATAATAGACGAACAGAGCATCGATGAGATTATCTACAAAGTTCCTAAAGGAAGGATATTTGGCTTAGTTGCTGATGCCGTTAGAGTCTCAAGTTTGAGAAAAGAAAGATTAAAAAGAATGGGGCTACCCTTTTCATCGGATTATATCTCAAAAGAATCTATCGAAAAAGAGTTGGCGCATTCAAAAGATTTATATAGTAAGCTAAATGCTTTCGTTATAGATATTACCGATAAATCTATCGAGGAAGTTGCCGCCGATATTATCTCCCATATAAATAATAAATAAAAACTCGCCTTATGCTTGTTAAAAGTTTTGTTAAGTAATAGAATAAAAATAAATTTATTAAAAGGAACGGATTACAAATGAATTTTAATGATGTAATTGCATTAATAGACGATTTTTCTAAAAAAAAGGGGATACGATACCAAATTTACCTTTTTAATTCAAAGGTATTAAAGATGGAGTCGGAAAATCGTTCTATATCAAATTATACAGGCGCCGAAACTAACGGATTTAATTTAAGATTATTAAATAAAAAGAGGATGAGTTTTTCCTATTGTCTGGGACTTGAGGAGCAAAAGGTCAGGGATACCTTTGATAACACCCTGTCTTTGCTAAAGTTTATGGAAGAAAATGATTATGTAGATATAGCCAATCAGGATGGTATTACGGCGCCCGATTTTGAAGAAAAATTGGGGGTTTATTCTTTGAAAGCAGGCGAGATAGATATTGATAAAAAAAAAGCACGATTATTGGAGATGGAAGAAACTGCGTATTCTTATGATAAAAAAATATATAAAGTCGATAAGCCGACTTATTCCGAATCACTAATTACAAAAATGATACATAATTCTAACGGCTTAAATTTATCATCCAAAAAAACCTTTTATGAAATTTTTTTATCGGCCGCCGCAAGGCAAGGCAATGACACTGGTTCAGGGTTTGATTTTGATTTTGCTCACGAGTTTGATAAGCTACAATTTAAAAAGGTTTCGATGAATGCCGCGAAAAAAGGGGTAGATCAGCTTGGGGCAAGGATCGTGGACAGCGGAAATTATAACATATTATTTGACAATTTTACCTCTTCGGAACTTTTGGGGATATTAAAACAGTCCTTCTATGCCAATAATGTTTATAAGAAAAAGTCTATTTTAGAAGAAAAACAAGGTCAAAAGGTTTTTTCCGACAAAATTAACATCATAGACGACGGGCTTTTACCCGGTGGGTGGGCGACGGATATCTTTGACGGCGAAGGGATAAATATGCAAAGAAAGCCGTTATGCGTCGGCGGCGTTATAAATTCTTTTCTTTGCGACATTGAATATGCAAATAGATTTAATACAAAATCTACGGGAAATTCCTCTATTTCTTCATATATGCTTCCGCCGGAGATTGGTTCAACCAATTTTTTCATAGAAAATGGAGAAACCATGCTTATAGATATCATTGGGTCAATGAAGGAAGGCTTATATATAAATGAACTTATGGGACTCCACATGGCTAAACCTTACACAGGCGAGTTTTCACTCGGAGCATCTGGTTTTTATATTAAAAACGGTAAGATTGAATTTTCGGTCAAAGGGATTGTTGTAAGCGGCAATTTAATTCAACTCTTTAATAACGTAGTAAACCTTGCAAACGATATTCGGTTTTTTGGCGGGGTGGGTTCACCTTCAATATTATTTGAAAATATTCAAGTTTCGGGCAAATAAATCATAAAATTAAATTATAAAATTCATGGAGTGCGGCTAAAGTGGCGATTAAGTTATTAAAAAGTATCTTTGGAACAAGCAATCAAAGGGAGATTTCAAAGTTAAAACATATACTGGATAAGATTAATTCTCTGGAAGTTAAATATTCAGGAGTCACAAATGAAGAGCTTAAAGGGATGAGCTTTAAGTTTAAAGAGGAACTTAAGGGACTTTCAAAGGATCAGCAGGATAAAAAATTGGAAGAAATTTTACCCGAAGCCTTTGCTGTTGCAAGGGAAGGAGCCAAAAGGGCGTTAAATATGCGTCCGTTTGATGTTCAACTTATCGGAGGAATGGTACTGCATTCAGGTAAAATAGCCGAGATGGCAACAGGAGAGGGCAAAACGCTTGTAGCCGTCCTTCCGGTTTATCTTAATAGTCTGACGGGAAGAGGTGTTCATGTTATAACGGTTAATGATTACCTTGCCAAAAGAGATTCGGAATGGATGGGTAAGGCTTATGATTTTTTAGGTCTTTCTGTCGGTGTAATAACAAACGATTTAGACGATGAGGAAAGAAAAAAGGCTTATAATTGCGATGTAACTTATGGAACCAATAACGAATTCGGTTTCGATTATTTAAGGGATAATATGAAGTTTTCTTTGGACGACTATGTCCAAAAGGCACTTAATTATGCGATTATAGATGAAGTTGACTCGGTATTAATCGATGAGGCAAGGACCCCGCTTATAATTTCCGGCGAAGCAGATGAAGCTACCGAATTATATTATAAAGCCGATAAGGCTGCTTCGCATTTACGGAAGGATGTCGATTATACCGTTGATGAAAAGTTAAAAACTGCGATTTTAACCGAAGAAGGGATAGAACGTGTCGAGCATGTGTTAAATATAAAAAACATTTACGATCCAAGGCACCTCGATGCCCTGCATTCTATAAATCAGGCTTTGCGGGCACACGCATGCTATTTCCGTGATGTGGATTATTTAGTTCAGGATAACTCGGTTGTTATAGTTGATGAATTTACAGGCAGGCTTATGAACGGAAGGCGTTATGGGGAAGGTCTTCATCAAGCATTAGAAGCCAAGGAACATTTAAAAGTTGAAGGTGAGAATCAAACTCTTGCTACCATCACTTTCCAAAACTTTTTCAGGATGTATAATAAGCTTGCGGGAATGACGGGAACAGCGGATACCGAAGCCGAAGAATTCAAAAAGATATACAACCTCGATGTAGTTGTTATTCCAACCAATAAGCCTATGATCAGGCAGGATTATCCTGATCTGGTTTTTGCTACCGAGGCTGAAAAATTTAATGCGGCTGCGGAAGAAATTATAGAAAATTATAAAAAGGGACAGCCTGTTCTTGTTGGCACCGTTTCCGTCGAAAAATCCGAAAGGCTCAGCACTATTTTGAAGAAAAAAGGTATCCCGCATTCTGTTTTAAATGCAAAAAATCATGCAAAAGAGGCTCACATTATTGCAAATGCCGGCCAAAAAAAATCCGTAACAATTTCGACAAATATGGCAGGTAGAGGAACAGACATTGTTCTTGGTGAAGGGGTGGTGGAATTAGGCGGCTTACATGTTATAGGAACAGAAAGGCACGAAGCGAGACGAATAGATAACCAGCTCAGAGGTAGGTCTGGCAGACAGGGCGATGTCGGCTCTTCAAGGTTTTATGTTTCATTGGAAGACGATCTTATGAGAATATTCGGCTCCGAAAGGCTTGCTCCGTTTCTTGAAAGGTTGGGATTACGGGATGGTCAGGCAATCGAGCATAAGATGATTTCAAAAGCTATAGAAAACGCTCAAAAAAAGGTTGAGGGGCATAACTTCGATATAAGAAAAAATCTTATAGATTATGATAATGTTATGAATAAACAGAGGGAACTAATTTATGCTTATAGAAAAAGGATACTCCATATAGACAAACTTGACGAAATTTATGATGATATAGTATTTGACATTAAGTCATTAATAGAATCATATTTTGAAAGCTATATCCCCGAAAAATCTCACAATGAAAATTGGGATATAGACGGGCTCTTAGATGTTATTAAAGTTAACTTAGACGTGGATTTTCCCGCATTGCCTATTGATATTCCCGAATTAAATGATCAGGATTATAAAAATAAAGATAGTGAAGCGGCAAAAATAGCTTTAACGAAATGGTTTAAAAGGCTTCTCCGAGATGAATTATTGAATAAGATTATAGAGCTAATTAAAGAGCAGATTGATTTAAAAATTTCGGAGTTTCCGGAAGAAGAAAGGGTAAACATAATTAAAGCATTATATTTACAAGCGGTAGATAGTCTTTGGAAAGACGCTTTAACCTCTTTAGATAGCTTAAAAGAGGGCATTGGACTCAGAGGATACGCGCAGGTAAATCCGTTAATAGAATATCAAAAAGAGGCATATGAATTATTTATTAATATGCAATTTAAAATGAAAGAGGAAGCGATAAATTCTATTATGACCGTCCAGTTAGAAGAAAATTTGGATGCAGGGGATATTTTTGCGGGAGCCGGTCTTTACTCAGATAACTTGATTTTATCACGTGACGGAGCGGCCTTTGAAAATGAAGCTAAACAAAAACCTATTACGAAACCTAAAAAAATTGGAAGAAATGAGCCATGTCCTTGTGGAAGCGGAAAAAAGTATAAAAATTGTCATGGAAAAAATCAATAAAGTAAAAAATGTATATTAAAAATTTTTTATTTTCCGGTAAATCTTGCGGATTAAAAAAAAATGGAGAGTTGGATGTCGGCCTAATGATATCTAAAATTCCTTTGAGGGTTAGCGCAGTTTTTACGAAAAATAAAATAAAAGCCGCACCGGTAATTATTTCAAAAAGTCATTCCAAAAATGTTATTAAGGCGTTAATCGTAAATTCCGGAAATGCAAATGCCTGCAACGGCAAATATGGCATAGATGATGCCAATAAAACAACCCTTGCGGTCTCAAAAGGGCTTGAGGCAACCGAAAACAATATTTTTGTTTGTTCCACAGGCGTAATAGGAGAAAGGCTTAATGTTTCTTTAATAGAAAGCGCTATTCCCGAATTGATTAAGTCGGCAAATAGTGAGGGTATGGATGATTTTGCAAAATCTATAATGACTACGGACACATTCCCCAAAATTGCATCTAAGGATGTTTTATTAAATAATTCAAAATATAAAATAACGGGTGTGGCAAAGGGCTCAGGGATGATAATGCCCGATATGGCAACGATGCTTGCATTTATTTTTACTGATATTCCGCTTAAGAAGGAATTAGCCGATGCCATGTTTAAAGAGTGTGTCGAAACATCCTTTAATTCCATTACCGTTGACGGTGATACATCGACAAACGATACCGCCGCATTCTTTTATCCGGATGCGGAACAGGGTTTTTATAAATTTTTCATTAAAAAATCGGATGCAAATTACGGGTTGGTCGAAAGAGCCCTTGGAGATGTGTGCTTCGAACTGTCAAAAATGATTGTGAAAGATGGGGAAGGCGCGTCAAAACTTTTAACAATTACCGTACTGAATGCTTATACCGAAACTGACGCAAAAAAGGCTGCTTTTACAGTTGCAAACTCCCCCCTGTTTAAAACCATGATCACTGGAGAAGATTTAAATTGGGGGAGAATAATGATGGCGATAGGAAGGTCTAAAGCAAGAATAAAACCTGATAATATAGATATTTATGTAAATAATCGATTAATTGTCGAAAATTCGGCTTCGTCTAAAAATCTTACTAAAGATATGGAAAAAACAATTTTGTCCCCAAAGGAGATAGATTTAAAAATAGATATGAAATGCGGTAAGGCTGTTCAGACTGTTTTAACCTGTAACCTCACCAAGGAGTACATAGACATAAACGCTTCATATAGAAGTTAGCCCTTAAAATCCAAATCTATGAAAATACCTGTTTTATATTATCATAAAATAGATTTCCCCCAAAAAAATGCAATCTATAAAGGGCTATATGTGACTCCAAAGCAGTTTAAAAGACAGATGGCTTTATTAAAAATTATGGGCTATAATACCGTAAAGCCGGAAGACCTTTTATCTTTTATTAAAGGGCATAAACTTAGCGTAAAAAAACCCGTATTGATCACCTTTGATGATGGATATGAAAATAATTTTATCAATGCCTATCCTATATTAAAAAATTTAGGCTTTACCTCTTTAATTTTTATCAGTACGGGTTTTATCGGAAAAAAAAAATCCGTATTGGATGAAAGAGAAAGTGTCCCCGAAGATTTTTTGGATAAAAACGAGATTAAATCAATGTATAATGATGGATTTTATGTAGGTTCACACGGGATTAACCATTATTATCTCGATAGATTGGATGAAGGCGTTTTAATAGGAGAATTAATAGCTTCCAAGGCTTATTTAGAAAATATGCTTAAAACTAACATAGATTTTTTTTCATACCCATTTGGCAGTTATAATTTAGGTGTTATGAGGGCTGTAAAAAAGGCGGGGTATCTAGGGGCATTTACAACGGTGAAGGGTAAGGTTGGCATCGGGGATAATTCTTATGAATTAAAAAGAATAGCCGTTAATGGATATAACACTATTTTGAATTTTCTTTACAAAATAATTTTCTTGCAATAAAAATGTAAAAATGATAAAAAGATAAATTTAGTATTTGTAATGTATAAATTTTTTTTTTAAAATTAATTAACCAAAATCGTACCTGCCTATTCATTGTGCTTGTTTGACTTATCGTAGGCGGGGAGAAAAAAGCACTTAAGGAGAAGAAAATGCCATTTAATGTTACCATTAAGCAGTTGTTGGAATCAGGAGTCCATTTTGGTCATCAAACAAAGAGGTGGAATCCAAAGATGAGGCCTTATATTTACGGGGTAAGAAACGGAATCCATATAGTTGATCTTCAAAAATCCCTTCCTTATTTTCAAGCGGCATATAATAAGATTGTAGAAATTACCCAAGATGGAGGGATAATTCTTTTTATCGGCACAAAAAAGCAGGCAAATCCTATTGTTGTGGAAGAGGCAAAAAGATGCGGCATGCCTTATTGCAATGAAAGGTGGCTTGGCGGTATGCTTACTAATTTTGCTACAATTAAACTTTCCATTCAAAGATTAAAAGAACTTGAAGGACTTAAAGAATCTGAAGAATTTTCTAAATTTACAAAAAAAGAAATGTCAAAGATGGATAAAGAGATTTTAAAACTTCAAAAGGTTCTTAACGGAATTAGAGATATGGAAAAGATCCCCGATGCCGTTTTTATTGTAGATATTCACCATGAGATAATCGCGGCTAAAGAGGCAAAAAGGCTTGGGATTCCAATTATAGGTGTTGCGGATACAAATGCCGATCCGACATTTACCGACTATTTAATCCCCGGAAACGACGATGCTATCAGATCAATTAAACTGATTTTGAGTGCAATGGCGGACGCTGCTATAGAAGGGAGAAAAATTTACGAAGAAAGATTTAACAAGGGGAAAACAAGCGAAAATATGGCGGAGGGTATTAGCGAAGAAACATTTATAGGGTCCGATGCCGAAGGGGCAGGAGTAAGTTCTGATAGTGAAGATGTGGACATTTCTATATAATTTTCAAAGTTAAGGGAGGGATAATTGGAAAAATCATCAAAAATCGATGCAGGATTGGTTAAAAATTTGCGCTCAATGACAGGCGCGGGTTTTGTCGATTGTAAAAATGCTCTTGTAGAAACTAACGGAAATCTGGATAAAGCGGTTGATATATTAAGAAAGAAGGGGCTCGCAAAGGCGCAAAAAAAGGCTAACAGGGAGGCGAAAGAAGGATTAATTTACTCTTATATTCATGCAGGAGGAAGAATTGGTGTTTTATTGGAAATCAATTGTGAGACCGATTTTGTCGCAAGGACTTCCGAATTTCAGGAACTTGCTAAAAATATTGCGATGCACATAGCCGCTTCAAATCCTCTTTATATAAAAAGAGAATTTGTTTCTCCTGAGCTAATATCAAAAGAAAGAGAGATTTACAAAGAACAACTTGCTGCAATGGATAAACCACAAGCCGTTAAAGAAAAAATAGTTGACGGAAAGTTAGAAAAATATTATCAAGATGTTTGTTTATTGGAACAGCCCTTTATAAAAGACCCTTCAAAAAACATTGCAGAGATAATAGATAATGAAGTGGCAAAATTAGGGGAAAATATAGTTTTAAAAAGATTTGTAAGGTATCAATTAGGGGAATAATTTGAGCGAATTCCATTATAAAAGAATATTGCTTAAGGTTAGCGGAGAGGCTTTAGCAGGCGAAAATAAGTGCGGCATCGATCCCGTAGTTATTAATTTTGTTTCAGGTGAAATAAAATCAGTGGCGGACTTAGGCATCGAGGTTGCTATTGTTATCGGTGGGGGCAATATATTTAGAGGTTTTGGCTCCTCGTCAAAAGGTCTTGGCATAGAGAGGTCTTCCGCCGATTATATGGGTATGCTTGCAACGGTTATAAATGCGCTGGCATTGCAGGCAAGTTTGGAAGATAAAGGGGTTATATCCAGGGTTCAGACGGCTATTGCTATGCAACAGGTTGCAGAACCTTATATCAGGCGCAGGGCATTAAGGCATTTGGAAAAAAAAAGGGTTGTTATATTTGCCGCAGGAACCGGAAATCCTTATTTTACGACAGATACCGCCGCATCCCTCAGGGCAATGGAAATACATGCCGATGTAATACTTAAAGCAACGAGAATAGATGGGGTTTATAGTGATGATCCGTTTTTAAATAAAAAGGCGACAAGATTTAATAAACTTTCATACATCGATGTATTAAATAAGAATTTAAAGGTAATGGATTCTACATCCATTTCAATGTGCATGGATAATATGTTACCGATAGTGGTTTTCAACCTATTAATTCAGGGCAATTTATTAAAGGTTGTTATGGGTGAACCTATTGGAACTATCATTACAAATCCTTAATTTTTAGCCTTAAGTTTAAGGTGAAGTTATGAATGAAACAGAAATTGTTAATGAAATAAAAAAGAAGATGTCTCAGGCTATCTCGAGTTATAAAGACGAATTATCGAGGATTAGAACCGGCAGAGCTTCCACAGGGCTTATAGATAGTATAAATGTCGAATATTATGGGTCAGTTTCACCGCTTATAAGGCTCGCCTCTATTTCCGTTCCCGATAGTAAAACCATAATGATAAATCCATGGGATTTAAGTTCGCTTCCTGCAATAGAAAAGGCGATACAAAAATACGACTCTTCGCTAAATCCGTCAAACGACGGTAAAAGCATTAGTATTATCATACCTCAATTAACACAGGAAAGGCGAAAGGAAATAATAAAACAATTAAACAAACTTGCCGAGTCTATAAAGCAGGAGCTAAGGAATTATAGAAGAACTTTCAATGAAAAAATAAAGGCATCGGAAAAGTCAAAAGAAATATCGGAGGATATGTCCGTCAGGTTTCAGAAAAAGATTCAGGAAGTAACCGATAGTTTTGTTAAAGAGGCGGATGAGATAACAAAGCATAAAGAACAAGAGATAATGACGGTTTAAAGTTTCTTTAAATGATTAAAAAAATAAATTTTAAAAATGTTCCAAGTCATCTTGCCATTATTATGGATGGAAACGGGAGATGGGCAAAAAAAAGAAATTTAGACAGAATAAAGGGACATATAGAAGGGATAAAATCTTTAAGAGCTGTTACGTCAACAGTAATGGAATGCGGAATTAAATATCTAACCGTTTATGCGTTTTCTTCAGAAAATTGGCAAAGGCCAAAAGCAGAAGTAAATTCACTGATGTACCTCCTGGAGGAGTATCTTAATTTGGAACTCCCTACTCTCATAAAAAATAAAATCAGGCTTAATTTTATAGGCAATATAGAGAGGCTTCCCGAAAGCCCAAAAAAAACACTTTTAAATGTGATAGATAAGACAAAGGAATTCAATAGCTTATGTTTAACCCTTGCATTAAGTTACGGTTCTAGAGAGGAAATAACTACAGCCGCCATTAAAATGGCTAAAGATATAAAAAGCAATAAAATTAAAATAGAAGGTATAGACGAGAATCTGTTTTCATCTTATCTGTACTCTAGGGATATGCCTGATCCCGATTTTCTTATACGAACTAGCGGAGAAAAAAGAATATCCAACTTTATGCTTTATCAGATTGCTTATGCCGAAATTTACTTTACAAAGACTTTATGGCCTGATTTTAGTAGGAAAGAATTAATCCGTGCTTTAAAAAATTATGAAAAGAGGGTTAGAAGATTTGGAAAAAGCGAGGTTTGATTTTAAAAGGTTTATATCCGGCATTATATTTGGCATAGTTATAATTCTTTCCATATTTTTCTTTAATAAACTTGGATTTTTCTTTATCTGTCTTATTTTAATAGCATTATCGGTTTATGAGTTATTTGGGGTATTTGATTTAAATAAATATAAATATTTTATTCTTCCCGAAATTCTTTCCATTTTAGTTGCTTTTGCTTTTGGTTTTTTAACCCCGTCTATATTTATTTTTGTGGTATTTTTATCCGTTTTTTTGATTGTTTTTAAGAATATCCTCTTTTTTAAAAATGACGGCGGTAAAAGTATGTTTTTAGAAGTATTTTCTATTTTTTACATCGGTTTTTTTATTTCTTATTTATTAAAGATATTAGATTTAAATAATGGAAAATTATTGCTAATGCTTTTGTTTATTTTGGTCTGGGCATCCGATATATTTGCATATTATGGGGGAAGACGTTTTGGAAGGCGTAAACTATTTTTTTCACTAAGTCCTAAAAAAACTATCGAGGGTGCTTTAACAGGACTTTTATTTGCTATTTTAACGGCTCTTATATTTAGAGTTTTTATAGCAGATTACAGAGGGTTTACCCTTTTTTCATTTACCGTTATATCTGCTTTAACGGTAATTTTTGGAATGATTGGCGACTTGGGCGAGTCTTTAGTGAAAAGGGTCGGCGGGAAAAAGGATTCGGGATTTTTAATTCCTGGTCATGGCGGAATTTTGGATAGAATAGACAGCCTGATATTAGCCGCGCCTTTTTTTTATTATATTACCCTATTTTTTTTAAATCATAAAAATTAAATGAAAAATATACTTATTGCAGGTTCCACAGGATCGGTAGGAAAAAGCACAGTTGAAGTGGTTCTTTCCTATCCTGGCAAATTATCCGTAAAAGCCATAGCATCGGGGCATTTTACGGAAGAATTAAAAGGGCAAATTATTAAATTAAACCCGTCATATTGTATTCTTTCCTTAAAGACGGAAATGGATAGGGCTAAGTTAGAGATAGGCAATCTAACAGGCATTAAAACGAAATTTCTTTATGGTGAAGATGGTTTTAAAGAATTGATACTTAATGAAGATTTGGATGTTGTCTTAAATGCAATTAGCGGTTCCTCGGGTCTTATGCTTTCGTACCTGAGTTTGAAAGCGGGTAAAAATTTAGCCCTTGCAAACAAGGAATCTATGGTTATGGCAGGTGATATTTTAAATAGAATTGCAAAATTTAATAAAGCGGATATAATTCCGGTTGATTCGGAGCATTCCGCTTTGTTTCAATGCTTAAATTGTGGTAATAAGTCCGATTTAAAGAAATTAATTCTTACTGCATCCGGAGGCCCTTTTTACGATTTACAAGGGGTGGCGTTATACGGTATAACAAAAGATATGGCATTAAGCCATCCAAAGTGGAAAATGGGTAAAAAGATAACAATAGATTCATCCACCCTTGCAAATAAAGGTCTTGAGATAATAGAAGCCCATTACTTATTTAATGTTGACGAAAAGGACATAGATGTTTTAATACATCCGCAGGCTATAGTTCATTCTATGGTCGAGTTCATGGACGGCTCTGTTATAGCCCAAATGGCGCAAGCCGATATGAAAGGTCCGATAGGCTATGCCCTTTCTTATCCTGATCGTTTTCATGGACTGATGAAACCGCTCAGTCTTGCGCAAATTGGCAGACTTGAGTTTTTTGAACCGGATACGCAAAAATTTCCATTTTTAAATCTTGCACGGGAGGCTTTAAGGATTGGAAAAAGCATGCCTGCCGTTTTTTGCGAGGCTAACGAATTTTTTGTAAATTCATTTTTGCGTAACGAGGTTTCTTTTACCGATATAGCGTTAGACGTCCAAAGAGTTATGGAGAAGCACAGACCTTTTGATATTTATGAAATCGAGGATGTTCTTGAGGCAAAAAAGCAGGCGCTTATAATGTCTAAAACTCTTTAAATTCAAGATTGATTAACCTTTTTATAAGCCTTGAAGCTTCATTGTACTTAACATCTTGAGGCACATCGATAATGATCAAATCTATTAATTTTAAAATTCCCTTTTTTAAATAGGTGTTCACCTTTTGCTTTATCATGAAATCCGATAAATTGTGTATTTTTTCCTCCCCTATGGTTGATGCCGGACCTAATTTTTCTTGTTCTTTATATAACGAAAGAATATCCAAAAGCACAGATCTCAATGTATAGATCATAAACGGATCCGTCTCCATATTTATAAGCAATTCAGGTAGAATAGAGATTATGTTTTCTTCCGATAAATCACTATTTAAAATTTCCTTAATTTTATTTAATTCCATCGTAAAAAGTTTCCCAATTTTGATATATTTGTTATATAATAACACAGATAATACATAATTTAAATACCTTAAACATCTGCAAAGCAAATATATTATATATTAAAAGGAGTGCTGTTTTATGATAATATTGCCTTATTCAGGGAAGTATCCCAAGATTAATGAAACGGTGTATTTATGCGATAATGTGGTTATCATAGGGGATGTTGAGATAGAAAAAGGGTCAAGTGTATGGTTTGGAGCGGTTATAAGAGGGGATGTGAATTACATAAGAATCGGCAAAAGTACAAATATTCAGGATAATAGCGTTCTTCATGTGCAGCATGATACAGGACCTCTTATAATAGGAAACAGCGTTACGATCGGACACAGTGTTAATCTTCACGGATGCGAGATAGGAGACAATTGCCTTATCGGAATTGGGGCAATAGTTTTAACAGGCGCGCGTGTCGGAAAAAATTGCATAATAGCCGCAGGGTCGGTTGTAAAGGAAAATGTCGTTATTCCGGACGGTTCTTTGGTCGCGGGTGTTCCTGGAATTATAAAAAAGAGTCTTAATAAAAATGAAATAGATTCGATTGCGGAGTCGGCCAATAACTACATTAAGTATGTTAAAAATTTTAGAGTGGAGGTAATTTAATTTGGAGGAGAGTAAGGCATTTTGTATATTCGTAAAACAGGGTTTGGAACGCGGAAGGGTCGGTAATGCTCGCTTCTATTGATATCGGCACAAATACGATACGATGCTTGATTGTTTCTTCCAAGAAAGATGTTTTAACCCCAAAATATGTGGATATGCAAATAATCAGGTTGGGAGAAAACTTTACAAGAGAGAGAATAATTACTAAAGCTTCCATTTCACGATTAAAAGATGCTTTGAATTATTATTCCAAAAAGATTAAAGAATTTGGAATTAAGCAGGATGAAGTGGTCGTCACTGGCACAAGCGTTTTAAGGGATGCTCCCAATGCTAAAGATATATCGGAATTTATTTATAGGGAATTTGGATTCAATGTTCATATTATAAGCGGAGAAAAAGAGGCGTTGGTAACGCTTGCCGGAATCGCTTCATGCTTTGAAAGTTTAAGAGAATTTTACGCGCTGGATATCGGCGGGGGTTCCACGGAGTATGCCTGTTTTAAAAACGGGCAGCCCCTCTGGAAATATAGTTTAAATATGGGGGTTGTTCATTTAACGGAAGGTATTGTAAAATCCGACCCCGTATCGGCTCATGATTTGTTAAAGATGGAAGAAGATATAGAGAGTAACCTTAATTCATTAAAACGGAGAATACTTAAAAGCGGTTATAAATTCGAGCCATTAAATCTCCTTGGAACTGCCGGAACGGCAACGACTCTTGCAATGGTAGACTTAAGATTAGGCACTTATGACAGACTTAAAGTGCACGGTTATGTTTTAAAAAAAAGAAATATCGAGGAGATTTACGAAAAATTTATAGAAAAAAAAGCGCATGATAGACTTAATATAATCGGAGTTGAAAAGGGGAGAGAAGACCTCGTTTTAGCCGGAACTGCCATAATGTTAAAAAGTATAGAGTTTTTTGAGACTGACAGGCTTACCGTTTCAGAATGCGGGTTATTGGAGGGGCTTATAGGGTATGATATATAACACATCCGCAATCGTAAAATTAAAATAAAGATAAATAAATTAAATAATTATTGGGGAAAGCAAAATGAAGGAGATTATTAAAGAGGCGTTGAGTTTTGACGATGTTCTCATAGTTCCGGATTACTCTGATATTCTTCCAAAAGATGTTGAATTAACAACCAAGTTTTCAAGAAACATAAATTTAAATATTCCGTTGGTTAGCGCGGCAATGGACACGGTTACGGAAGCAAAAACCGCAATTTCTTTAGCTCGTGAGGGTGGAATAGGTGTAATTCATAAAAATTTGAGCATAGACGAACAAAAAATGGAGGTTGATAAGGTAAAAAAGTCGGAAAGCGGGATGATTACAAATCCGGTTACAGTTAATCCAAACAATAAAATTTCTCATGCCTTAGATCTTATGAAAAAATATATGATTTCCGGTGTTCCTGTGGTAAGCGGAACTAAACTTGTTGGAATATTAACAAATAGAGATCTGAGATTTGCCGTAAATTTAGATGAAAAGATAGATAAGGTTATGACAAAAGAGAATCTTGTTACGGTGCCTATTGGAACTACGCTTGAAGAAGCAAAAAAAACCTTGCATGAAAAAAAGATTGAAAAACTCCTTGTTGTGGATAAGGACTACAATTTAAAGGGTTTAATAACAATTAAGGATATAGAAAAAATTAAAAAATATCCCAATTCGTGCAAAGATTCACTTGGAAGGCTGAGGGTTGCCGCGGCGGTGGGGATTTCTAAAGATACGGAAGAAAGGGTCAGCGCTCTTGTTAAAACCGATGTTGACGCAATTGTAATTGATACCGCTCACGGTTATTCCAAAGGTGTTATAGAAATGGTAAAATATTTAAAAAGGCATTATAATCTGGATATTATTGCGGGAAATATAGCCACTATTGATGCAGCGGAAGCCCTTGTTAAGGCGGGTGTTGACGCCGTGAAGGTTGGAATAGGACCTGGTTCCATTTGCACTACAAGGGTTGTCGCGGGGGTTGGAGTTCCACAGTTATCGGCGATAATAGATTGCTCAGATGTCTATAATAAATATGGTATTCCTGTTATATCGGATGGAGGTATTAAATTTTCAGGAGACATTCCAAAGGCTATTGCCGCAGGAGCAAATACTGTAATGATTGGAAATCTTTTTGCGGGAACGGAGGAAAGTCCCGGTGAAACGGTAATTTACCAGGGTAGAAGCTATAAGGTTTATAGAGGTATGGGTTCTCTGGGCGCCATGGTCAGCGGCTCAAAAGACAGATATTTTCAATCTCATATAAGAGAAGAATCAAAATTTGTTCCGGAAGGAATTGAAGGAAGGGTGCCATATAGAGGGGCACTTTCTGAGGCGGTTAATCAATTAATCGGCGGACTCAGGGCAGGGATGGGATATTGCGGGGTTCATTCTATAGAGGAACTTAGAACCAGGACAAGATTTATAAAAATAACTTCATCAGGTCTTAAAGAAAGCCATGTTCATGATGTCATAATTACAAGGGAGGCCCCCAATTACCGGCTTGATTAATTTTAATATGGAAAAAGCGTTTTCCAAAATTCTAATAATTGATTTTGGGTCTCAATATACTCAACTTATCGCCAGAAAGATAAGAGAAAGCGAGGTATATTGTGAAATATACCCTTTTAACTCTTCGCTTAAAAGAATAAAAGATTTTAAACCGGATGCCATTATACTTTCAGGCGGTCCATCCTCTGTTTACGACAAGGATGCCCCTCTTATAACAGGGAAAATATTTGATATAGATGTCCCCTTTTTAGGGATTTGCTACGGCATGCAGATTATGGCTTATCTTCTTTCAGGGGAGGTTAAGCCCACAAAGAATAGGGAATACGGGCACTCAAAACTTCAGACAATTAAAGAAAGCAAACTTTTTAAGGGATGTGAAAAATCAAGTCTTGTATGGATGAGTCATGGGGATATTATTGTAAAACCGCCATCTGATTTTATTGTGACTTCTCAAACCGACAATTGTTCCGTTGCTTCATTTGAAAATAGTGAAAGAAAGATTTACGGACTTCAGTTTCACCCCGAGGTTGCCCACACCGCTTGCGGCCTAAAGATATTAAATAATTTTTTGTTTAATATTGCAAAAGTTAAAAAAAACTGGAAGCTTGAAAATTTTATCGAAAAAAAAGTGCGAGAGATTAAAAATCTTGTAAACGGCAAAAAGGCTATATGCGCCCTTTCTGGAGGGGTTGATTCCACTGTTGCCGCCGTTCTTACAAATAAAGCTATAGGGGATAAACTCCGATGTATATTTGTGGACAACGGTCTTTTAAGGGAAAACGAGGGAAAAACCGTTATGAAGTTTTATAAAGAAAATTTAAAATTAAATGTAAAACTTGTAAATGCATCTAATTTATTTATAAAAGCCTTAAAAGGGGTTAAAGATCCTGAAAAGAAAAGAAAAATTATTGGGAAACTTTTCATAGAAATATTCGAAAAAGAGGCTAAAAAGATGGGGAATGCCGATTTTCTTGTGCAGGGAACGCTTTATCCAGATGTTATTGAATCTGTCAAGGTATTTGGCGCTTCAAGTATTATTAAAAGCCATCATAATGTCGGCGGCCTTCCCAAAAAATTAAATTTAAAGCTAATTGAGCCGTTAAGGGAATTATTTAAAGACGAGGTTCGCGTAATAGGAAAGAATCTAAGTATTCCTGCGGAAATTATTAACAGACAGCCATTTCCCGGACCAGGTCTTGCTATAAGGATAATTGGGGATGTCGATAAAAATAAACTCAAAACATTGAGGCAAGCCGATGCCATTGTTACAGAAGAGATAAAAAAGGCTGGATTATACGAGAAGATTTGGCAGTCATTTCCTGTTCTAATTCCGGTTAAAACCGTGGGCGTTATGGGGGACAACAGAAGTTATGAATCCCTTATAGCACTCCGGGCGGTGGGTTCATCTGACGGCATGACGGCTGATTTTATGAAATTAGATTACAATATTCTAAGGACGATTTCAGCACGGATAATTTCTGAAATAAAGGGAGTCAATAGGGTGGTTTACGATATTACGTCAAAACCCCCTTCTACAATCGAGTGGGAGTAATAATTTTATGGATAAATTTGTTCATCTTCATTTACATTCGCATTACAGTCTTTTAGACGGAGCTATTAAAATTGACGATATTATAAACAAGGCTATAGAGTTCAATATGTCTGCCGCGGCAATTACCGATCATGGAAATATGTTCGGCGCTATCGAATTTTACGAAAAGGCTTTAAAAAAATCCGTTAAACCTATAATAGGATGCGAGATGTATGTCTCAAGATCGGATATGACGCTTAAAAATTCAAATGAAAAATTATATTATCATTTGATTTTACTTGCTAAAAATGAAGAGGGGTATCAAAATCTTTCAAAACTTATATCAAAATCTTATACACTTGGCTTTTATTATAAGCCAAGAATAGATAAAAAAATTTTAAAAGAAAACCATAACGGTTTAATTGCATTGTCCGCCTGTTTAAAGGGAGAAATACCTTATAATTTAATTCAAGGCAAAATGGATTTGGCAGAAAAGAGCCTTCAATATTACTTGGATTTATTTGGCGATGATTTTTATTTAGAAATGCAGGTGCAGGGTATAGAAGAACAAAAAATAGCAAACATCGGAATGGTGGAATTGTCCAAAAAATATGGTGTTCCTCTTGTTGCGACCAATGATTGCCATTATCTTTTAAAAGACGATTATGAGGCTCACGATGTTCTTTTATGTATTCAAACGGGAAAAACAATAGAAGACAAAGATAGAATGAGGTTTTCGACAAAGGATTTATATTTTAAATCACAGGAAGAGATGATAGATTTATTTCGCGAGTATCCCGTTGAATCCATTTCCAACACAAAAATAATAGAAGATAAATGTAATTTTTCTTTTAAACTTAAAGAAGGACACCATTTTCCGCAGTTTATAATTAAAGAAACTAATAATGACCACGCAGAGCCTTACATGTCTATTCTTGATTTTTTTGAAAAAAAAGTAAAAGAAGGATTTGATGAAAGATTTATAAAAAATCCAACCAAAATGGCAAAAGAATCATACTTAAATAATACGGAAGTCTACGAAAAAAGACTGAATATGGAAATAGAAGTTATTAAAAAATCCAATTTTGCCGGATATTTTTTAATAGTTTCCGATTTTATCAGGTATGCAAAAAATAACGATATTCCGGTTGGACCGGGAAGAGGTTCTGCAGCAGGGAGTCTTGTAGCATATTGTTTAAGTATTACGGACATAGATCCGATTAAATATGATTTAATGTTTGAAAGATTTCTTAATCCGGAACGAATCAGCATGCCCGATATAGATTCTGATTTTTGTGTAAACGGAAGGGATGAGGTAATTAAATATGTTTCCGGAAAATATGGAGAGGAAAATGTCTCTCAAATAATCACATTTGGAACAATGCAGGCAAGGGCTGCCATAAGGGATACAGGAAGGGCGCTTAATATGCCTTATGCCGAGGTTGATAAAATAGCCAAACTTGTTCCGAACACCCTTGGTATTACACTCGAAGAAGCCATTAAAGAAGAGCCTAAACTTCAAAATTTAATAAATATAGATTTTAAAGTTAAAAAGTTAATCGAAATAGCCAGAAGGCTTGAAGGACTTGCAAGGCATGCCAGCACCCATGCCGCAGGCGTCGTAATATCTAACGAACCTATCCTTCACTTTATGCCTTTATACAAGGGTTCAAAAGAAACGGATGTTATAACAACTCAATATACGGGACAAGATATAGAAAAATTAGGATTTATCAAATTTGATTTTTTGGGGTTAAAAACGCTTACGGTAATGAATGAGGCTATCAAACTTATAAACTATGAAGGGAAAGATTTCGATATATACGATATAGATCTAAATGATCAAAAAACTTATAAACTTTTATCTTCGGGGGATACTACGGGGGTATTTCAGCTTGAAAGTTCAGGTATGAAAGAGTTGATAAAAAAACTAGCCCCAAACTCTTTTGAAGATTTAATTCCTCTTGTTGCTTTATATAGGCCGGGACCGCTTGGAAGCGGGATGGTAGATGATTTTATTAACGCAAAGCACGGAAGAGTTAAAATACGCTATATTCATCCTTTATTAAAGGACATACTGAGCGATACTTACGGTGTGATACTCTATCAAGAGCAAATAATGAAAATTGCGACCTCCCTTGCGGGATTTTCTATGGGAGAGGCAGATGTTCTAAGGAAGGGTGTCGGCAAGAAACAAGCTGAACTTATAAGCCAGATGAAAGATAAATTCATTAACGGGTGTAAAAATAAGGGGATAGAGAAAAACAAAGCGGAAAAGATTTTTTCGTTAATTACAAAGTTTGGCGAATACGGTTTTAATAAATCACATTCGACGGCTTACGCATATATCGCATATATGACTGCCTATTTGAAGGCAAATTATAAAGAGCATTTTACCGCAGCCCTTTTATCAAGCGAAATGTCTAATACCGATAAATTGGCAAAGATAATCAATGAAGCAAAATCCGGTTCCTATAGTTGCGAAGCGCCGTTTGTGCTAAGCTCGATATTGCCTCCTTCAGTCAACTATTCAACGGAAAGATTCACAATCGTTAGCAACAACGGTAACGGACTTGCAATAAGGGTAGGTTTGGGAGCCGTTAAAAATGTGGGCAAGTCTGCGATTGACTCCATTTTGCAAATACGGCAAGACGGTTTATTTAAAGGTCTGCTCGATTTTTGTTCAAGGGTTGATACAAGAAAGGTAAATAAAAGAACGATTGAAAGCTTAATAAAAAGCGGAGCTCTCGATATAAACGGGGAGTCCAGAAAATGGATGCTGAATAATATCGAAACTGTGATGGAAGAAGCTAATTTTCAGAAGGAAAAAAGAAACTCGGATCAGTTTGAACTCCCGCTTTTTGGAGACAATGTTGAAAATGAGAAGGGGGATGGAGATATAGTTTTTATGGCGGAGGATAGGAAGGATGATAAAAAATCGGTGCTTGCTTATGAGAAAGAGTCTTTAGGATTTTATCTATCAGGGCATCCTTTAGACGGGTATGAGGAAAAAATTAAACTTATCTGCGAAGGGAATATAGTGGATGTTGTGAATAAATATTTGAGTTCCGGGGGGAAAGCAAAAGATGACAGTTATACAATTTGCGGGGTCATAAATCAGTTAAAAATTCATAAAACTAAAAATAATGAAAAAATGGCATCGTTTGTATTAAACGATAAAAATTTAAATATTCAGGTTGTATTTTTCCCTAAAGATTACCGGCGCTTTGAATCTATTTTTGATACAAACGAACCGGTGGTTTTGACAGGGAAGGTTGATTTCTCCGGATTAGCGGTAATTAGTGATAATAAGAAAAACGGGATTGTTGAAGCAGTGAAGAATAATGGTGATTTAGATGATGATTTTGACGAAGAAAATTATAGGAGCGCCGAGGGCTGGCGAGACGCCGGTCCGGCGGTGGCGGTCCGCATGGCCGGCGGAGACAACCTCGCCTCAAACAATAAAATAGGTAATATAAGTGAAAGCGATATAGAACTTAATGTTAAAATTATAGGAGAAAAGATTGAGTTTTTGGATAGCTATAAAATTAAACAAAAGGATAATATCGATATATCAACGGTAAAACCAAATGGTCTTGCCATTCCCGCGAAGGCGGGAATCCATTTTGATGTTGATGTATCAACGGTAAAAACTAACGAGGCGCAAGCTCAGCTATCCCCAACATGCGTTATCGAAATAACCGAAAGGGAAATTCCCTATGATAGCGACGCATTAAGGGGTTTTTTGGTTGAGTTAAAAGATGCCTTATACAACTCAAAAGGGAATAATAAGGTGATTTTAAAAGCGGCAGGTTACGAGGTTGTTTTAAACGATAATATTTCTATCGATAAGGAATTGCTTAAATCTAAACCGTTGTGCAGGTACTTAAATATTGCATAATTAATATGAATAATTAATATAAAATAACAATATTTTGTTTTGAATAAATAATAAAATGATAAATGGAATTAATTTATGGCTTTGCAATATCTTGATTTTGAAAAACCGATAATCGAATTAGACCAAAAGATAGAAGAGCTTAAAACTTTTAATCTTAGCGGTATCACAAATGTTGACGATGAGATAAGAAATCTTGAAGCTAAACGGGATAAGCTTATAAAAGATATATTTAAAAATATCAGTAATTGGCATATAACTCAGCTATCTAGACACCCTTTAAGGCCGTACACCCTTGATTACATAGAGCTGATAACGGAAAATTTTACAGAGTTTCACGGCGACAGGCTTTTTATGGATGATAAAGCAGTCGTAGGCGGTTTCTGTTTTATCAAAGGTGATAACTATATACAAAGAGTATTGATAGTCGGACATCAAAAAGGGCGCAATACAAAAGATAAAATGTGCAGAAATTTTGGTATGCCTCATCCTGAAGGTTATAGGAAAGCGCAGAGACTTTTTAAATTAGCCGATAAATATTCCATTCCTATCGTAACATTAATCGATACCCCAGGGGCTTATCCTGGCTTAGGGGCGGAAGAGAGGGGGCAGTCCGAAGCTATTGCAAAAACCATTTATACCTTATTAAATGTCAAAGTACCGGTTATATCCATTATTATAGGCGAGGGCGGAAGCGGCGGCGCGCTTGCTTTTGGAACTGGCAATAGGGTGCTAATGCTGGAGTATTCGATTTATTCGGTAATATCCCCCGAAGGCTGCGCCTCGATATTATATAAAGATATCTCTAAAACCGAGGAAGCTGCCAATTCGCTAAAACTTACCGCAAAAGACCTTTATGATTTAAAGGTTATTGACAGTATTATACCGGAACCGCTTGGCGGGGCTCATAAGAATAAGGTCTTAACTTCTAATAATATAAAAATGGCTATTGCTTCTAACCTTGATGATCTTAAAAAATATGACGGTGAAACCTTAAGAAACGACAGGATCGAAAAATTTACCGGATATTAATTATTTCAAATTCGGTATTTAGGGATTAAATATTAATTGAAAAATGGTTAAATATATGATATAAGCTTATGCTATATATAAAAATATGTTTAACATTTTTAAAATAGACCGTTAGGAAGGTTTAGTTTATTTGACGATGGTAAAATATCCTGATATTGCATATTTTATTTCAAAAGACCTTATTTCCAAAAGTTCGATCGAGGAAATTTATGAAAAGATAGCTATTACTGCCAATACCTTTATAAAGTGTGATCTTATTACGATATTTATGCTCATAGAGGAAACGGAGACCATAAAATGCATCGAATTTTACAAGGACGGCAAATTTATAAAAAAGGATTTTGAAACAATGATAGGAGAGGGAATTATCGGCTCTGTCGTGGAAAATGGGGAACCCCTGATAAGCAAAGATATTAAATCTGACTTATCCGATATATATTATGAATTGGAAAGGCAGTTTTCGGGAATGGCTTCTATTTTAAGCGTGCCTATATATGCAGGCTCATTGGTTTTAGGCGCGTTAAATGTATATACCGGGACACCTTACGAATTTAGCGAAGAAGAGATTGAAATAGCCAAGTTCATAGCCTTAATGGGCGGGGTTTTTATATACAACCTTACCCTGTATGAAAACGCAAATTTTTTATACTTAAGACAAAAGGAAGAAAGCCGGAAGGTGGAAAATTTGCTTGGGGTTTCGAGGCTTGTTTCCTCGTCTTTAGACCTTGTTAGTGTTCTTGACTATTCCATTAAAAGCCTTATGGATTTCACCAAAGCGAGTATATCTTTGGTCTATTTTAAGGATGAAGCCTCAGTTAAGCCCTGTTATGAATTTTTTAACTGCAATATGAAGGGATGTTCAATTTATGGCGGTTTCGTAAATTGCTATACTCTGACCGATTTTGAATGTCTGTTTGTAAAGTGTCCGCCCAGAAACAAAATATTGCAGAAATGTGTCCTTTGTCCTTATTTACGCGGTATAACCCTAAAATTATTTAAAAGTTATGGATTAGAAAGTTATGGATTAGAGGAATACCAGAATACCCCTGATGCTCTCCCTCTTGATGAGGGCCCGAAGGGTGGCGTGGAGGGCGATATTCCAAGCTCTTTTAAATTAAAAGAGTGTTCTTGTGTAAAAAGTTTAAACACAAGCTATCCCACCATTGTTCATTATAAACAGGGTCAAGATAATAAAAATAATAAAGATAACATTGAAGATTATATACTAAAAAATATTGATAAATATTCGGAGGACGGCGCAAGCTCTGTATTTCTTACGATACCTGTTAAGACGGATAAAGATTTTCTGGGAATGATATTTCTTTTTAACAATAAAGAGACTAATTACTCCGTCGAAACAGTGGATTTTATATCCAGCCTTTCAGATATAATCTCGGTTGCGATTTCAAATGCGCAGATGGTGGATTATATCGAAGAAGCCCATTTTGACGCCATAAACTCGATATCCGAAGCCATCGAGGCAAGAGATGCATATACAAGGACACATGGAGACAGATTGATTAATTATGGAGTAGAAGTTGCCAGGAAGCTTGGTTTGGGTGAAAACGGTGTTAAAAATATAAGATATGCGGCAGCGCTTCACGATGTCGGTAAGATTGGAATAAGGGATTCAATATTAAATAAACAGGGAAAGCTGACCGACGAGGAATACGCAGAGATGAAAAAACACCCGGAGATAGGTTATAATATGCTAAAAAAGATAAAATTTTTAACCCCTATTGCAAACGAGGTATTGCACCATCAAGAAAGATTTGACGGCAAAGGTTATCCCGATAAACTAAAAGGCGAAGAGATACCGATTATTTCAAGAATAATTGCCGTTATCGACACATTTGACGCTATGACCACCGATAGACCTTATCGGAAAGCCCGTCCTATTCAGACCGCTTTAGATGAAATAAAAAAATGTTCAGGAACTCAATTTGACCCGAAAGTGGTAAATGCGTTCCTGAAAGTTGTTATTAAAGATTTAAATTTGCGAAAAGAAAGTTTTGAATGAAAAACATTAATTTTCCCGGTAAAGCTAAATATTTTATGATACAGGGAACAACAAGTTCCGCAGGGAAAAGCGCTTTGACGACCGGTTTTTTGAGATATTTTTCAACAGAAGGTTATAATTCATCCCCCTTTAAATCTCAAAATATGTCTTTAAACAGCTTTGTTACTGATGATGGCTTTGAGATTGCCGTTTCCCAAGCTGTTCAGTCCGAAGCGGCTTTTAAAAATCCTATAAGACAGATAAATCCTATTTTAATAAAACCCTCTTCGAATTATAATATGCACTTAATAGTGGAGGGGAAATTCCACGGTAATATGGATTTTAATAATTATAACAAGAAAAAAGATTATTTCCTTAAAAAGGCCAAAGAAAGTTTTGAATTTTTAGCGCAAGACAACGACCTGATAATACTTGAGGGTGCTGGAAGTCCCGCAGAAATCAATCTATTCAAATTTGATATTGCAAATATGGGTTTTGCCGAAGTTTATGGTATTCCTGTTATTTTGGTTGCCGATATCGAAAGAGGCGGCGTGTTTGCCTCTATTTTTGGAACGGTTAAATTGCTTCCGTTAAAATGGAGAAGGCTAATTAAGGGTTTTATTATAAATAAATTTCGCG
>JAJZYP010000073.1 GCA_021798015.1 bacterium | reverse complement strand
ACGAAACGGTAGAGCCTAAACTTATAAATCCTACTTTTATTACCGATTATCCGGTAGAAAGCTCCCCGCTTGCCAGACGAAACGATAAAGACGGTTCGGTGACCGAAAGGTTCGAGCTTTTTATAGCAGGGAGGGAAATAGGAAATGGATTTTCGGAGCTGAACGACCCGCTTGACCAGGAAGAACGTTTTAAGATGCAGGTGGAAACAAAAATCAAAGAAGGATTGCCTGCGGAAATGGACGACGATTACATAGAAGCTTTAAAACAGGGGCTTCCTCCAACCGCAGGGTGCGGAATAGGCATAGACAGGGTAGTCATGCTGATGACGAATTCTCATTCTATAAGGGACGTTATATTATTTCCTTTGCTTAAGCCGATTAAATAAATAAAATTTACAAAATAAATTAAATCAATAAAATAAATAATGAGTTTTCATACTAAAATAGCCCTGCATTATTTAAAGCCGAAGAATAATTCTTTTATATCTTTGCTCAGTTTAATATCGGTAATGGGAATAACTATAGGGGTAATGGCGCTTATAGTAGTTATATCCGTAATGAGCGGTTTCGACCATGCTCTAGAAAAAAAAGTAATAGGCATAGAGTCGCAGGTCATAGTTTTAAATTATAACGGCTTCGTGAATAACTATAAAGGAACTGTAAAAAAAATACTTTCGGTTAAAGGCGTAAAAGACGTTTCTCCTTTTATATACACGGACGTTATGATAACTTCGTCAAGTACATCTGTGGGAAGCGTGTTGAGAGGCATAGACGTAAATTCCGAAGAAAAAGTTACCGATTTAAAAAAATATTTGATAAAAGGCAGTCTGTCGGGTTTAAACGCTAAAAACGAAAACGAAATAGTTCTCGGCAAAGTTTTAGCTCAAAATCTTGGAGTTTCGGTCGGAGACAGAGTCGCGATAATTTCGCCTGAAGGGCGTATTACTCCTTTCGGAGTTATGCCTAAGACCGAACGGTTTACCGTTTGCGGCATAATAAACAGCGGAATGTATAATTACGATTCCACATTTTCTTTTATTTCCGTCAAAAACGCCCAGAATTTTATAGGATTGTCTTCAAAAACCGTTACGGGACTTGAGGTTAAATTAAACAGATTAGGTTCGGCTAATGCGATTGCTAAAAAAATTGCAGATAAATTAAATGCAGGAACTGCCTCATCTTCTTATTACGCCTTAAGTTGGGAAGAATTGAATAAAAACTTATTTTCCGCTATTAAATTAGAAAAACTTACGATGTTCGTGATATTATTTCTGATAGTTTTAGTGGCGGCGTTCAATATTATCTCGACGCTGATAATGGTCGTTATGGAAAAAAGAAAAGATATAGCGGTATTAAAATCTATAGGGGCTTCTTCTAAAGATATAATGATTATTTTTATCGCTCAAGGTCTTATTATAGGGTGCATAGGAACGGCTCTGGGGCTAATATCCGGATTTTTAATCGGATACATTGAAGAAACATATCACATAATAAGCCTGCCGTCGTCGGTTTACTACATAACCGCCCTGCCTGTAAGGATGACCGCCGGAGAATTTGTAATTATAGGTTTTTGTTCAATATTTTTAAGCTTTATAGCAACCTTGTATCCTTCTTATAAAGCGGGTAAAATAGACCCCGCCGAAGGAGTAAGATACGAGTAAAAAATTGTAATTACGGGGACGGAATTTAATTCTGCCTTCTTCACTAATTGGAAATTATGAACATAAAAAGCAATGCAGCCGTTTCGTTAAAAAAAATAGTCAAGATTTTTAAAACTGGAAATGAAACCGTAAATATTTTAAACGAAGCCGATTTTGAAATAAAAAAAGGCGATACGGTTGCAATTACAGGAGAATCAGGCACGGGTAAAAGCACGCTTCTGCATATAATGGGAACACTGCTTAAGCCAGACTTAGGAAACATCGAATATTTTGGCCAATCGGACGTTTATTCACTTTCCGACGAAAATCTTGCCCGTTTCAGAAATAAAAATATAGGTTTCGTTTTTCAGTTCCACTATCTTTTAAACGAGTTCAGTTGCTTAGAAAATGCGGCGATGCCTCTATTAATAAGGAAAGAAAACAAAAATACGGCGTTTAAAATTGCGAAAGATTATCTTTGCGAAATGGGCCTCGAAGGCAGGCTTAATTTTAAACCGTATATGCTTTCCGGCGGGGAGCAGCAGAGGGCGGCAATAGCAAGGGCTCTTGTATGCTCTCCTGAGGTTATATTAATGGACGAACCTACAGGCAATCTCGACCCGCGACATGCAGGAAAGCTCCATGAAATAATTATCGGACTTAATAAAAAACACGGGAAAACCCTTGCCATAGTTACTCACGACGGCAACTTTTCGGCTATGATGAGCCGTAAAATTAAAATTTCCGGCGGTTCAATAGAAGAGATAAAGTTGTGATGTCGCCAGAAATAAAAAGTGGCAGATTTTATTTTCCTAACTTCCCCAACCTTTTTATACACCACATAAATAATTCTTTATAATAAGCATTTTCCTCATGTAAAAATTTCGCATTAAATTTTTATAATTATTTTATTAAATTTATGATAAAATATAATTATATTAATTTTATTTTATAGCATAAAACAATATGGCTAATACATTTAAAATATATGAAGACCTTCAGGACTCGTTCAGCGAACAGCAGGCGAGAACTCTTACCAAAGTTATATCGCAAAGCATAATCGACGAGTCAAATATAGTAACTAAAGTTGAATTTAATAGACTGGAAAGAATAGTCGAAGAACTCGCCGAAGCGCAGAAAAGAACGGAACAGCGCCTCGACAGCCTTACTCAAAGAGTCGAAGAGCTTGCCGAAGCTCAGAAAAGAACCGAAGCAAGAGTCAAAGAGCTTGCCGAAGCTCAGAAAAAAACGGAAGAAACCGTCAGGCAGCTCGTCGTTGATATGGCGGACGTTAAAAAACAGCTTGGCGGACTTTCTATGGCGGTAGGTTACGGCATAGAAGACAAATATATTCCTTTTATGAAAAAGTTTGCTTTAAATCAATATAATGCCGTTATTAGTAAAGTGGAAAGAAAAAACGTTAAATATGCAAACGGCTCTTACGACGAAGTAAATCTATATCTCGAAGGAGAAATAGACGGTAAAAAAACTTATATTATAGGCGAATCTAAAGCCCAGCCCGGCAAAAAAGACGTCGATAAATTCGGCCTTATGCTTAAAAGATTAAAAAAGCATTTAAATGCCGAAGTCAAAGGTTTTATGATAGGATATGTTTATGCTCCCGCAGTAGAAGACTACTTTGCCGAAAAATACCCCCATATCGATTTCTTCAAGACGTATCAGATAGAAGAAATTGCTGAAATCTCTAAATAACATTTTTTTAAGTTAAAGGATGTATTATTTTTTCTATTACATTCTTTTCTCTTATTCATATATTTTTTTAAAGAAGCCGCCGTTTTATCATTATTAAAAGAAAATCTAAGTTTAGCAGAAATAACCGATAGGCTTAATATTACGAGAAGCACTTTTAAAACCCATATGTCTAATGTTATGAATAAAATTGAGATAACTTCCACCCGCGAATTAAAAAGGTTTGCCGCAACCTCCTTTTAGTCTTTTCCGCAAAAGTATTTTTATCGTCCATTTGGACGATTTTATTTATTTTTAATTAAGATAAACTACAATTAAGTAAAATTTTATCTTAATTTCAAATAAAAGTATGGAGGAAAAATGATGAAAATACCCCCGTTTAAACGTTTTAGTTTTTTAAGTTTGTTAGTAATAGCTTTATTTTTATTCTCGGCTGCAGCCGCCCTGTCGGGGTGCGGCGGAGGAGGCGGCAGCAGCAGTTCTGGCGGTTCCGGTTCCGGCGGAGGTTCATCTACTGCAGCTCCTACGGTTACCGCTATATCGCCATTAAGCTCCGCTACGGGCGTATCTTTAAGCCCGATTATTACCGTAACTTTCAGCGAGGCAATGAATATCAATTCTTTTAATGCCACGGATACAACGGTAACTTCTTCTGGAGGCACGACGGTCAATATTGTAAATCCAGTATGGAACGGCACCGACACAGAGGTTTCCGTCACGCCGGCAAGCCCGCTTACCGCAAATACTACATATACTATTACTTTTACGTCCGGCGGCATAAAGGCGCAAAACGGAACGGCTATAGCGAGCGCTTATACTTCCAGCTTTACGACTGCCTCAAACGCAGGAACCCTTGTCGATATGACGCCTTCGGGGATAGCCGCCGCAAATCAATTAGCGTTGGTCGAAATGGATAAAAGCGGCAATATAATATTCGGAGAAGCAATCAATCCTACGAGTTCCTCTTTTCCGGTAAACTTGGTGCAATTATCCGGCACCTCAAGAACGATACAAAATACTTATAACGTTGGAACAGTGGCTCCTATTATAAATAATATCGTTATAGACTCAACGGGGAATTTATGGGCGCCTATGACCAACGCCGGAACCGCCTATCTGTACGAATTGCCTGCCGGTTCGGCTAATAACGCTTCATTCACGCAATATACTATTCCTACAGGTGACAGCTACTATTTTTCTTCAGGTTCTAATTTTACCACTGGATTCGGAATGGATTCTAAAGGAAATATATGGCTTCCGGTTTACAATTCTACTAATAATGGCCAGTTATTGGAAATAACGGGCGCGTCCGGAGGCGCCGCGACCGTGGCAAATACTTATTCTTTACCTACGGCCATTGTTTCCGTGAATGGCGTTGCAATAGATTCCTCTAATAACGTCTGGATAACTTCGTCTCCAAGCAGTTGCGGCGGTGCGAATCCGGACGAATTGCTTGAATTTCCGAGCGGCGGTTCTTCCGTTTCCGTGGCGGCAAGCCTGCCTTCGGGAGCGTGCACCCAGAGCGCCAATTCCATTGCAATAGACCCTTCTGGAAATATATGGATTCCGGCGCAATCCGGCGGCAATGACGTGCTTTATTATTATCCGTCCAGCGGTCCGTTAAGCGCGCCGATACCCCTTGCAACCGCCGCAAGTTATTCAAGTAATATGAGCGTCGCTTCCGATGCCGCCGGCAACATATGGGTAGCTTTAGCAAACTATTCTACAAACACGGGCGAGTTAATAGAAGTCAACAACTTTGGCGGGAGCGGTTTTACTAAGGTAGGAACGCCTTTATCGCTTACTTTTGCCCCAGACAATGCTATGTTCATAGACTCGAACGGCAATATATGGATGACTACGAATAATAATACGACCGCAGCTAATAAGCTCGAAGAGATTCCTGCTATTGCCGCCGCGGGATATTTTGCGGTTAAAGGTCAGGTTTATCCTTACTGAGCATAATATGTTTTATTGCAATCAATTCAGTATATTCTTTGGGAGCTGAATTAAGCTCCCAAAGAGTTATTAAGATTTTCGTTTTTCTTTTATGCCCGCCGAAGTATCTAACTCCCGTTCGCGCTTGCAGGAGCAAGGAGAGTTTATTCTTGACAAAACATAAAAATTGCTGTTAAATATAATATAATTTTTTTACTAAATCGCATTAAATCTTAAAACTAAATAATTATGTAATTTAAGGAGCATTAAAACTATGACTAAAAAACTCAATCTTTTAATTTTAACCATTTTATTTGCCGCAGTTATGCTTTTTTCGGCTAAGGCATACGCCGGCGGCCCCGATTTCAATAGTTATTATGTTGGAATTAACGGAGGCTTTTTGCAGACGGCGCCGAGCGGAGTCTCGTCTAAATCCGGAGGAACTTATAATCTTTCACTCGGCAAGGATTTCAATATAAATAATGCAGTATTGGGAGGAGGCGTTATGCTGGGTTATGCCGATAACGGCAGTTTTGGAGGAACATCCATTAACTCTGTTTATTATGGGGCATTTGCAAAAGGAGGCTACGATATAAATAATTTTATGCCTTTCGTAAAGCTCGGATATATAGGTACTTCGTTTAACGGTTCAAACGGCGCCGGGAACTCTACCGAAAGCGGATTATTGTACGGAGCAGGAGTAGAATACATGATTAATACGGTATGGGGCGTTACGGCTCAATATTTAGGTTCGTCGTTATCCGGCGGCAGCAACGGCTATCCCAATATAAGGGTAAATAATTATACGATAGGCGTCGATTTTAATTTCTAGAATATAACTTTATTTTCGTAAGAGGCGTCAAAAAATGTGCCAGATTTATTCACTCCAGCGGGCATAAAAGCTTCGCTTTTATAAACGCCCGTTTCCGTATATTTACTCCCGACTGTGTTTGACGCGGCCGGGAGTTATTATCCACCCCTTGTCGCATCATTTAACCTTCATAAACTTAATCAGTATTTTTATTTATAACCGTAAAAACCTATCGCTATTTGAAAAAAATAAGTTTAGATGGTAGAATTTATTTATATATAATTAGTTAATTAATGAATTTATTAGTTTAGCTCTTATAAAGTCGAAGGCTTTACATTAAAAGAAATTATTTTATAATTATTAAATTCGAAAGTTTATCGTCTCATTATTTTTTTATGTTTAAAAAAATAGCCTCGTTTGCCGAAAGACTCGGCATCGTAAAAAGAATAAGGCGGCTTTCGTTAATGTTATTGCCATCCGCCCAGTATGTCGATATACTTTTCGACTTAATAGGGCTGGGGATTTTATGCACCGACCACAGGCTTATAATGTTTAACGGCGCAGGGTTTGTTTCGCGGCATATAGATTATTCGAGATATAAACCTCTTTATGAAAGGCTTTTTTCGCTGAATAGAAGGGAAGCCGGGGCTGTCGTTCCTGCGGAACTTTTGACCCTTGGCAGAGGCAACGTCATAGTCCACGACGAAATAGCCCTTCCGAATTATCAAAATGGATTTCTGTATAATGAAATCAACAAGACTTTAGGCTATTACTATATAATAATGGCAAAGCTGTTCGACAGCAAAAATCTTATGGGATTTTTTACCATCTTCAGGTCTAAAGACATGCCTGTTTTCACTAATGAGGACGTCTTGTTTTTAGAAATGGTTGCCCCTTTTATATCCTACGGATTGTTCAAATCTAAAGTCCTCGAAGAAACGTTTACGGAGCCGGTAAATTTAGAAGCCGGCATTTTTAAATTGCGCGAAAATGAACCAGGATATATTTTAGTCGCTAAAAACGGCGAAATAGTTTATATTAACGATGCTATAAAAAACATGTTTTTGGAAACCAATATGCTTGAACACGCCCGCCTTCCCCTATTCGAAGCCTCATGTGGCGATAAAATCGTAGATTGCATGGGATATATAAACGCCGTCGTGAGAAATTATTTCGATGTTGCAGGTGCCGCCGGTTCTACGGGCGGCACCCCTATGCCTCAAAGGATTTATACTTCCAAAACAGGCAGAAGTTTTTTATTAAAAGGATATTACCTAGAGTCCATAAAAAGCAGCGAAAAAAACTTGGTCGCTATAACCGTCGAAGAAGTATGCAAAGAGCCCTTTTTAAGCCTTAAGAAAAGAATTATATATAATTTTACCGACAAAGAAGCCGCCGTCTTATTATTATTAAAAGAAAATCTAAGTCCGGCAGAAATAACCGACAGGCTTAATATTACGAGAAGCACTTTTAAAACCCATATGTCTAATGTTATGAATAAAATTGAGATAACTTCCACCCGCGAATTAAAAAGGTTTGCCGCAACCTCCTTCTAGTCTTATCCGCAATATATTATAACAAAAAACAAAATTGCAGAAGGTTTATTATGGATTCGTTTAATAACTATAAAAATTAGATAGGCGGCATAATCGGTGCTCCCATAGCATCTTCAGCCGTTAATTTTTCGACGGCTGGAGTTTCCGGTAATTATTCCGGTTTTGCTTTTGGAAAATGTACTACATCAGGTAGTGGGTCAACTGTTTGTCCATTTACAGCAGACGGAACGACTTATTCTACAATTCCAATAACTGCCAATGTATCAGGTTCATCCGGAACGGTAGAATGTTATGACCCCATGAACCCTACGTCGCAACTTACTTTTAAACCTAACGAAACCAGTTGCGCCGTTATACATAGTTTTGCAAATCAGGTTAATAATTCCATGGGCGTAGGACAAATAGATTATTTCCATGGATCAGCTTCTGCTGTTTCTGAAAATTATGTGGCTACGCTTAATAAAATAAATGGAAAGCGGCTGATATCAGGACTTTCATTTACTCCAAACGGTTCTGGCGGTTATAGTTACTTTAATTTTGTTCTTGTTCAGCAGTGAAAAAATATGTACAAGATTTATTCACTCCAGCTGGCATAAAAGCTTCGCTTTTACAAACACCCGCATCCTTATTAAAACTCCCGACTGCGTTTTATGCAATCGGGAGTTTTAATTTATACCGTGATTGCTAAATATAATAAAAAATTTTAATCGCTCCCTATTTTTTTTTCAGTATAATATGAATTGACTTATTCTCTAATATTTGATAGTTTATTAAAATGAAATTTTTTAAGCAGATATTTTTTGGAATTATTATAGCCGGCGTTTTAATTTTAAATTCTATTAACGCTTATGCGGCACTGAACAATAAAAACGTCTGGACGGGTTTTTTTTATCAGAAAGGCTCCCCCTCATTAACATCCATAAAAAAAT
>JAJZYP010000072.1 GCA_021798015.1 bacterium | reverse complement strand
TTTATTTTAAGGTCGAAAATGTCTTTTCGTATGGCTTTTTAACTGGAAAGACAATACCAGCTCGACGAAGAAAATCTTTGAGGATAAGCCAATAATCCTTGTATGTTTTTAAAATTATTTTCCGTTTTATAGACCCGGCAAGTCTGGAAGGTTTTTTAGAGTTAAACCTTTAAGGAAGTGAAAAACTGTGCAAGATTTCGGCTTGCGTTAGAAAGGATATTTACTTTTAGAATAGACCCGGGTTTTTCTTTTCCGAGTAGGAATAGTTCCTTTATAAAATCTTTAATCCCGCCGGTATTTTCATCGTTTATAAATAAACTTTAAAAATCACCCGGGGAAATAAAAATCTTACAAATCAAAAGTAAATATTTACAGATTTAATAATCCGCCTGTTCGGATGGTAGAGTTTTTAATCTTTTCTAAAAGATAGGTAAGTTTATAATCTCTTACGAAGATAATAGGTTCCATTTAATGCGCCGCCAATTAAAGCGCGGGACCTAAAGATGAATTGACTAATAATTTTATCTTATCATATTTTTAAAAAAAATCAAATTGAAAAAATAGTAATCACTTTTTCAAAATATTATATTTTCCGCATCTCATCCCCCCTCAGTTTGTAGTCAAGACTACAAACTGAAGGAGGGGGGATATGGTTGTTGTCCTTTCTTGCTTGCTACGGCAATGCGTTTCAGTCCCGTCAAGCGGGGCTAAACCGCATTGCCTCAGGCGCTCGGTATGACCGTTTTATTCAGAAAAGTTTTCCGCAGGCGTTTCTTAACGCAGAATTAAACACCCGTCGCAAGCTCAGGTTGTCAAGCCCTAAAGGGTTAATTCCGCTAAAACGCCTGTCCGGGAATTGAACAGTCCAAAACAGCCGGCCTATTCAATTCCCTTGGAAAACTGTGCTATTATGACGAATTTTTTGCGTTAATAAATTTTGATAAAACGCGAGCAAAGTAATATAATAAACCATATGGAAAGGGAAAAAATATTGTTTATCTTTGGAGCAGGAGCGTCGGCGGAGGGAGGAGCCCCTTTAATGGGCAATTTTCTTGAAAACGCAAAAAAAATCCTTTTTGACAAGAAAATTGTTTTAAAAAATAAAGATGATTTTAAAAGAGTATTTGGCGCCATTGATACCCTCAGGAATGGGCAAATAGAAGAAAAATTAAATAAGAAAATAGATTGGGATAATATTGAATCGGTTTTTTCTGTATTTGAAGAAATACAATCAATAGAGGATTTTCCGATTTCGTCTGAAGATAGAAAATCTTTTTCACGCTCTTTAATAAGATTAATTTTAGAAACCCTCGAACAATCGATCATCTTTCCCCCGTCTGTAAGTACAGGATTACAATACCATCAGCC
Source organism: bacterium (assembly GCA_021798015.1). Classification (GTDB taxonomy): domain Bacteria; phylum SZUA-79; class SZUA-79; order Acidulodesulfobacterales; family Acidulodesulfobacteraceae; genus Acidulodesulfobacterium. The sequence continues at coordinate 7,408 of JAJZYP010000072.1, read as the reverse complement.
GCCGTATCCTTATGGTTTATTTGCAACATTATTAGACAAAATTAATAAGACGACGGCATATGAGATCTCTCTGATTACTTTCAATTACGATTTTTCATTAGACTATGCATTAGAACGCCTGCATTTGCAGTATGGATATTTCCTCGACGAAGATCATCCAGCAATACCCTTGCTTAAGCCGCACGGTTCATTAAATTGGGTTAAATGCAATCAATGCGGCAGGATTTCACCTATTCCGTTTGCCGAATATGGACAAAGCTATTTCGATTCTTATAAGATAGAAAAACACCTTACAAATGAACTGGGTAAAGAGCCGCAGACAGGAAAAATTATGCATTCAGAAATACGTAATTTATTGGATAAACATAAGTGCCCTTATTGTTGTAGTAAAGCTGAATCCTCGCCTAAACCTATTTTTTGGAATGAAGAACCGGTTATTATCCCTCCCATTAAAAGCAAGAATTATGAAAAACTTCAAATTATTCATGATAAAGTAAAAGAGGAGATAGGTTCAGCCGATTATATCTATATAATAGGATATTCATTCCCCGAAAGCGACAACAATTACATAAGAAAATATATAGATGAAAATGCAAAAAAATACAAACGCATGATATTAATCAACCCCGATGACGATAAGTCCTTAGAGAACCAATTTGAAGATCACAATTACAGAAGGGAGATTAGAAATTTAAGATTTGGCGGAAGTATAATAACAATTGCAGAAGATTTAGGCCTTGATTTTACAGAAATAAAAATAATGGCCGATAATTTGGGTTTGTCGATTGGTTTGCCGATTTAAGCTAAAAGATAATATTATAATAACTCCTTTTAAAGCAATAGATTATAGGTTTTTTATATAAATTTTTTCCATGTATTTTTCCGACAGTTTTTTTAATGCCGCTTTATCGATTTTTTGGTTCAGGGTTATAAGTTCCGCGACCGTAAGAATGCCTGGATAACGTTTTTTGATTTTTACATCGAGGCCGAGCTTGTCTTTTATAATATTTTTCATATATAGCCAATGCACTTGGGATAGGTAAACTCTCTGCCCGGCAATTTTTTCGATATATGCATTTATTTCGTCAAACTGACGTGGAAATTCCTTAAGGCAGGCCTTAGTTTTAGGTAAAATGAAATTATAACCGTCATGTATATAATATTCTTCCAAAGGATCTGAAGAAACTAAATAAAAAAATTGCTCGTCAAAATCTGCGACATACACGGTAATATTACTTTTTTCTCTGATTTCCATGTTAACCCTGCTCGTTTAAATATTAATGATAATTTGCATCGACCTCACGTTTGATAAATAATTTCCAAGATTGCTTTAGCCTCTGGAACCGATCTAATCTCTTTAACATTAGATATAATATCCCTTGTTTTCATTGGTTTCCCCTGAAGCGCTAACTTTTTCTTTAAGTTTTCGACTTTCTGGATTGTCTTTTCCAGTTCGGAAAAGCCATAATTTTTCAGTATATCTTTGATGTCAGAAATATGTAGCAATACAATTCTCATTGCCCAGCTTATATCCTCGGTATCAATTTCTTTCTTGTTTCCTTTTCCTAAGATGACATGATAAATCAGCGCATATTTTAGCGATTTAAACAGTGTTCTACGAAGAAAGGATGCTGGAAGTTTCGATGCTTCAATTGAAGCATAATTGTAAAATGATTCCTCAAAAGATTTAGTGGCCCCCGGTCCTAAAATGTATTTTTTGTCCTGTCTTGGAAAATTTATCTTTTTCCAAGACTTTCTTATTGTATCCTTCAAAACCTTAAAAGGGTATAATGCAACCGATAAGTCAGGCCGTTCGGGGTCCGGCTGGGCGATAACATAATTAAACCTCTGCGCAAACCCGTCAAGGATGTCCTCGAGTGACACATTTGTCAAATATGTTGAATAGACATTCAAACCGAGCAAAACCAATGCCGGATTTTCAACGATAACCTCTCGATTTAGGGTTTTGCGCATAATCGTTTTGTTATCGTAGATTTTAAGCAGATATTCTTTTAATTCCTCTAAGTATGGCTGTGTTTTCATTGCTTTCAACAATTGTGCAAACTCGTCGCGTATCCAGAAGCCGTTATTATGCCGCTGGAATTCCTCGATAAACTTCGCAGCCGACTGTATCCCTGAATCAAAGAAATTTTTTATATCAATAGCCTTCTCAAAAACCGTATTTGCGAAGGTTTTAGCACTACCGCTTTCCGCCAAGATGATAGTCCAGATATCTGATTTAATAATTTGGTTGGAAAAGTCGATACCGGCATTTAGATATAACAAATGGGCTGCTGTGAAATTTAATGCACTGAAAAGCGGAAGCTCAAGTGCAATATCAGTTTCATTTTTAAAAACAGCAGTCGCAGCCTCTAAAAAAGACGCGGGGGGAATTGCCAAGTTTCCCCTCCAATTTAGCTGATTTTTGATTAAATTATACGCTTTTATAGTGCTTTTTGCGTCTTTTGAGACGGTTTTTTGAGATAACAATTCAATAATACTGCGGGATTGATGTCTTTTTGCCCTATTTACACCCCCTATGTCAGCAACAGTAATATTTCCCTGAACATCAACTCCCGCCTGCTGTTGCGGTGCTGACAAATCGGTCAGCAAATGGTCAGCACTTTTTGCCTTAAAATCGTCTTCAGCCTTTACTTCTGTATGTCTTTCCATTACTTTTTTACTCCTTTATAGATTAAATCCTCATTCCAGTCCTTATTATGCGGAATTTCTCTATTAACAAAACTACCGATTTCTTTTAATTCTTTTTCAAGTTTTAAGTTAGCCGCTTTAGCCGTTGCATTCTTTTCAAAATCGGGATTATCTATCGCCAATATGATATTTTTTAACGGCAAAAGGTTTTTTAGGCTACTCGGAAAAGAAATCCCAGAAAGACTTATGTAGCAGGTATTTTGATTTATGCCCTTTATGACGGCATAGGAAACAATATCGATCGGGGATTCCGCTACAACAACCTCTTTTGCCTCTTGGACATTTATTCCAAACCAGAATAAGCCTTCTTCTTTATTTCCAATAGTTTGTTTGAATTTATTATGGGTTCCCCTTATAGTCGCGCCATTCACTCTATATTCGCCATCTAATTCTTCCGGTATGAGGGAACAATGCCTGAAAACCACGGAACCGTAGGAGTTGGCATATATTGCATTGTGCTTTACCAATAAATTGACGAAATCAGAAGGTATTTTTCTAATGTTAACAAGATAATCAACTACGATATTGATTTTAGAGCCATTCCTTTCTGGTATATTAGATATATATTGTTTGATATTGTTTATTTTCCGAGTAGTAGTAGTTTTTTCCGAGTAATAGTAGTTATTATTTAAAAATTTGCAAGCTTCAATGAAAGAGCAGTTTCTAAGATACATTATTAAATCAATAGCACCCCCGCCGCCTTTATTTTCTGAAAAATTAAAAAACTTTAACCCCATTATCGAGATTTTGCCAAATTTGGTTATATAAACATTCCGGCGTGAGTCGCTTTGCTTTCCGTCTCTTTCATAACCAAAGCCAATCATGATTTCATTAAGGTCTACTTTTCTTAACTCATCTATTTCCATTTATGCCTCCAATAAAAAGAATTTTGCGTAAAAATCATTTAACCGGTTTAACATAATTCTTCTCTAAATATTTTTTAAGATCGGTTTCGCGGAACTTATAATATTTCCTAATTCTTATGAATCCTATTTCTCTCCCGTAGACTATATTTTGCATGGTTCGGTAGCAGATTCCTAAATATTTTGCCGCTTCATTCATGCCGTATAATTTTTCTACATTATTGTTCATAGTTCCATTTTAAAGAAATAAATTAAGATTATTACCTGCAAAATTTAAAAAAATCCTTGACAAAATATAAAATATTTATTAAATATAGATTTATGAAAGTTTTAAAAATAGATATGAAAAGATTTTATGAGGGATTTAAGATTGGGAAAATACTTGACCCATACATGTCGGGTTTTAAAGAAAAATATATAAATAATGAATATCTTGAACATTCTAACAGTAATTATTTCGAATATCAGGGGGTAACGGAATTACATAGATTTCAATTTTTATTAATTTGCATAGAAATTAACGCCAAAATACAAGAAAGTAGAGTTAATCCTTATTTTAGAGATTATTTTTCTTCTTATTCAAAATCTTTCTTGGTCGACATGGAAAGGCTTAGAAAGGGAGAGAAGATTGATGATGACATCCTTTTTTGTTTGTATTTTTTGTATAAGGAGGATAGAGAACTTTTCGATAAAGATCCGCTTATTAGTAAGCTATCTTCGGAAATAGATGTTGATTTTATTGCGTTTTTTATAACAGTGATTAATTCATTATATATAGATAGTGTTGAAATCAATAAAATCGATAATTCCATTAACGTTAAGCATAATAGGAATTACAGTTACAATATGGAAGACTTCATTCCGCCTTTCATAGGAATTATGGATAAAATAAGCTCGAATAAATACAAGAAGGGAAAATTATCCTTCGCTCAAAAATACGTCATTATTTCGAAACTTATTTATTTGTGCTTTAAGAAAAATAAAATTGACGACAAAGATTTATTGGAGTCGGGTCTGCAATATATAATCTGGGCGTTAATCGATAAAACGGACGCCGAATGCGATTACCTGCACCGAATAGGAAAGGAGGGAGGTTATGCCGCCTTCTTAAATTCTAAATTATTCAGGTCGCCAATGTCCGCGAAGGCCGTTCAAGATATGTATTGCAATATCGAATATATTTATCAAAAAAAAGATATTCTTGATAGGATTGCGGCTTGGGAAGTACAAATACAAATATTTGATAAACCTCCCAAACCTGAGGAAGAAACAAAAAGAAAAGAATGGAAAAAACAAGCATTTATTAATACTCTAAAAAAATACAAAAACCAGTCCGAAATGGCTAAGTCTTGCGGAATATCGAGGCAAAGGATTTCGGAATTAAAGAAAAAATTTAAAATTAAAGAATTATGATTTCCTACTATATTACTACCAAATTTAATAAAGCATTATTTTTATAATAAAATTAATAAGTTATTAGCTACATCAACAGCCTTCTAAGCTGTGGGTCGCAGGTTCGAATCCTGCTGGACGCACCATTAAAAACTGCGGTAAATAAGCCATTCCAGCCCATAGCAATAAATTTCATATTGACTATATTTTGCATAAATTTTATAATTTTCACAGTATTTTTGTCCCATATTTAAGGAGGGTTAAAATGTCGGAAAATATCAGGAAAAGAAAGAATAGCAAGTATGACCGACCCAATAATCGAAATGTAATTTTTGACAGTTTATACATTCTTTTTGGCCTATCTTTAACTCATATATTTCCCTTAAATTTAACGAAAAAAGATTTCCAATAGAAATATCTCTTGATTTAATTGCGGCAACGGAACGGGAACTCCAATTAAACGATAATTTCAGGAAAATGATTGAAAATAGCATATTGCCGGCAAAGGAGGAGAAAGGACTATGATAACTTAACTATTATTTATTAAATTACCGGCGCACTTTTGACTGCACAAGCGGTGCGCTTTCAAACTGCACTTGACAGGTGGTGATACCGAGAAAGAAACTATAAATAAACTCAAATATAACATCGGGGCTATCTCACCTTTGAACCGTTTCCTTCATTAATGTAGCAATAATTAAGCCTGATAAAAAAAGGCTAAGGGCAACGATATAGAAGGCGGATATTATACCTGTAACATCAGCTACGAACCCGATGAGCAAAGCTCCGAACCCGTAGCCGGAGTCTCTCCAGAGGCGGTACACGCCCAGCACGCCGCCCCTATCCCCAGGCTGCGCTACATCAGCCACGGCGGATATAAGTACCGGATACACAAGTCCCATACCAAATCCTATGATTACACTTGCAGCGTAAAGAAATGTAATAGAGTTCTCCATTGCGGCAAGTACGATTCCAAAACTCATAAGCCACATTCCGGTTAATATAACAGGCTTTCTTCCTATCCTATCAGAAAGCGCACCAGTAAAGAGCTGAGATATAGCCCATATAACCTGATATAATCCTACAATCAAGCTGATGGTAACCAAGCTGACACCTCTTGCTACCAGTAAAAGCGGAAAGGCACCCCAAAGCAGCGTGTCAGCAAATTTTTCTACCAGACCTGCTTGACTGCAGGCGAACAATGTCTTGTTTTGCCAACTCGTTGATGCAAATATGCGAGAAAATGATGCGGGTGAATCTTTAGCCATTTTAGAAGTGTCATTAATAATCAAGCTGTTTCTCTTGTCAGTTTTTTCCTCAAGCTTTATATGTCCTTTGGTCTCTTTGACTAATAACAGGGAAGACATTAAGCCCAAAATGACCGTGACGAGTCCAAAGTAAAACGGAATCGGCCTTAAGCCCCACGATGCCGCAAGAAAACCTGCAATAAGAATACCACTAGCTTGGCCGATATATCCTGAGAACTCGTTGATTCCTAACGAAAGACCCCTATTTTTTGGACCAACAATATCTATCTCTGAGGTTACAGTCATAGTCCAGGCCAATGCTTGGTTGAAGCCCATAAGGATGTTTGCAAAAACAACCCATCCCCAATTCGGCGCAAAAATCAAGATGAACGGAATTGGCAGTCCAAAGAGCCATCCTATTACGAGAACCGGTTTTCTTCCGATATTATCCGACCATCTGCCGGCAACCATGTTGAAAAACGCCTTTGTGAAGCCGAAGGCCGCAATAAAAGACATTATTAGAATAAACGAGGAAATATGGTAGATGGTTTTACCCATGAGCGGAACTATGACCCGCTCCATTCCCAGGAACCAGCCTATCCAAAGAGTCAGGATCGAGAATAGGATATACTGAGGTAGATTAGCACGTAGCCCCAATCTTAGAGAAGGCGATTTGTTACTCATAAAACCCCACTTTTAACACATTATTATTTTATTTTTGAACCAAACACTAAACTGTTCCCTTTGTCAATACATTTTTTAACCCCTTTTTGACTTAATTATAGCGTCTAATTTTATTCCAGTCAATTAGGGGGCTAATACAGCCGTAAAGATTTTTAAAAGTAATTTTTACTGCACGGTTAATTTTGCTTTCCCGATTGAAACGGAATATTGGGTTAAAGCAGAGTGTGTTTTGCAAACTCGATAAAAAGGCACAAATAATAAAAAAGGTATAATAAACTTTTTCATAATTGTAAACATATATTTTCCCACGTTTAAAAAAGCACGGCTTTTTTGTGGAAAAATATGCTGTTTATGGATGTAATTTTTGAGATGCGACGGTCATCTACTCGTTGCTCATTTTTAATTTTAGTGATAAACTTAACGGTATCTATATATTTTCTATAAACCAGTTTGAGGTATTAAAAGATGCTGCCGCCTGAAACCGAAAAGTATTTAAGCGAAATAAAAAAC
>JAJZYP010000071.1 GCA_021798015.1 bacterium | reverse complement strand
CATTATTCTAAAAGCAAAAAATAAACATTACGATATTGTTAGAAGACCGACGGGGGGAAGAGCGGTATTGCATAAAAACGAGATAACTTATTGCGTAGTGTCGTCATATAAAAGCGGCATTTTTGCAGGGAAACTTTTGGAAACTTATAAAAGAGCCGGCGAATTTTTGCGCATTTTTTTTACCGGCTTAGGTTTAAATCCCGATGACGGGCTTTATCGCCGGGACAGTAAGAAAATTAATAAAACAAATAAAACAGTTAAAAAAAGCGATTTTAACTGTTTTTTAAAAGCTCACCCGTACGAGATAACATTCGGGGGTAAAAAGATTTGCGGCAATTCGCAGAGACGCGGCGAAACGGCATTTTTACAGCACGGTTCGATTTATATCGACTATAATCCGCTTGAGCATATCGAATTATTCGAGGACGGCAATTTTAACGCCGGGTATTTTAATAATATTACAGGTATAAAACAGGAGACGGAAAAGGCAGGGATTAATTTTGATTCAAACACTTTAGATTTCGATAATCTTTCCGAAATTATGATTAATTCATTCAGGGATACTTATAATCTTAAGCCTATTAAGGTGTCGTTACGGGAATTGGAGGGCAAGTTTGGGTTTACTTAAGTAATTTACAATTTTTTATTTTTATGATATATATAGTAAAGGCTGTTTTTCGCAATTGCGATTGCGGCTGCGATATTTTAAAACACCATCAAATTTTTTACCATTATAAGCGGGCATAGCTCAGTTGGTAGAGTACAAGCTTCCCAAGCTTGGTGTCGCGGGTTCGAACCCCGTTGCCCGCTCCACTCAAAACCGCAGTAAATAAGGCATTTAAGACAATATCCCGCATTGACATAATTTCTAAATTTTGATAAAATTAATGCAATTTTAACGAATTTTAGATACAATTTCGGATACATTTTTTAGGTATGAATATTTATAAGCGCGGTCAGGTTTACTGGTGCAAATTCAGCATAGACAATAAACTTTACCAGTATTCCTGTAAAACAAAGGAAAAAGAAATAGCCAAAGAAATCGCATCCGCTATTTATGCGGATACAATCCGAAACCGCTTTAATTTACCCGTAAAATATACCATAGAGTATACCTTTAAAGAAATTTTTGAAGAATATATTAAAAATCAGACTGTATCAAACGGGACAAAAGAAGTCCGCATAAACGCTTCTAAGCATTTTTTAAAGTTTTTTGAAAATAAATCTATTAAGTCTATTACCCAGACCGATTTAGAGAAATATCAGCTTATAAGAAAAGTCGAGATATTAAATCAGCCTAAAAATAAAACAAAGAGGGAGCAGGATATAAGTTTCAGGTTAGTCAATATCGAAATTGCGACGCTGTATAATTTGTTTAATTTCTGTATTAAGAAAGGATACATAGACAAGAACCCCGCAATCGGCATTAAGAAACTCAATGAATTGTCAAGGCTAAAAACCTTATCCGACCAAGATATAAATAAACTTATCGCCGGAGCCACGAATAAACTTACCCGCGATTTAATAACTTTTCTTATTTATAGCGGCTGCCGGAAGGGCGAAGCCTTAAATCTTAAATGGGACGACGTGGACTTGCAGAACGACGTCATAGCAATTAAGGGGACCAAGACGAAGTATGACCGCTATGTTCCTATAAGCAAGCCGCTGAAAGAGCTGTTAACGGCAATAGAGAAAAATCAAAACTGTTTATATGTATTTAATAATAGCGGAGCCAAAATCGGCAATTTTAGAAAATCATTTATGACTGCCTGCAAGAACGCCGGATTAAAAGACTTAAGGATTCATGATTTAAGGCACGTCTTCGCGAGCAAAATGGTTATGAACGGGACATCGCTTTATATAACGGGGGAGCTGTTAGGACACAGGACTACGCAGATGACAAAAAGGTATAGCCATTTGGTGCCGGATACGCTTAAGAAAGCCGTTGACGACGTGTGGGAAAAAAAGAAATAAAATTGTCGAAAATAATACTGCTATTTGATAAGTTTGAAAAATTCTTCTTTTGTCATTTCAATATCGGTTAATATTTTCGACAAAAGGCCTCTGCCTATCGTTTCACCGGAATGGACAGGGACACCGGTTGACCTTCCGTCTTTATGGGAAAGAAAAACATGGCTTCCTTTCTGTCTTTTTTCGATAAACCCAAGAGTTTTAAGAAAAGAAATAAGTTCCTTGCCGGTCAATAAAGGAAGCTTACTCATATTGCAATTTTTTGAACGTCAATAAAATTAACGGCAGGATATTCTGAGCTTTTTTCCTCAAGACAAAGTTCTATCGCTTCTTTAATCCTATCTCTTAACTTATCTATAGACTTAGCTTGAGTATGGCATCCATGTAATTCAGGAACATCGGCAATATAATAACCGTCTTCGTCCTGAGTAATTATAATTGTATATTCTTTTTTCATTTTGGCCTCCTCAATAAAAATATAGCACTATAATAGAAGATTATCAATCAATTTTTAATTTCTATTTTATGGCGGAAATTATTTGTCTCGAAACACCTAAAGCCTTAGCCGTTTCGGTTAGTATTGATATGCTCAAGAAAGCGGCGGACATATATTCTTTAGCATGTTTTGAAAGAAAGTATGTCTTTTTCGGCAAAAGAATATGTATGAGCGAAGAAATAGGGGGCTGTGTCTTTCTGTTCTAAATTTTTTCTTTTTCCTGCCCCCTGCACTAATCGCCGTTATTTTTAGCAATAAAAAAAGCCCGCTCAAGGCGGGCTAAAAATTGTGTTAAGCTTTTTTGCCGAGATACGTTGCCGTTATAGAGAGCCTTTCGTGTCCCAACTGCCGAGAGATATCAAAACGGATTTCCGTGTCTATTCTTCTAATTTCCTCTGCGGATAATCCGGTCTTCATTTCAACATATTTAAGCCAATCTTTACCGAATAGACCGCTTTTTGCAGTTCCCTCTATTACCGCGCCCGTTCTTTCTATCCATCCCTTTTCATATTTACTATTTGCCCAGGCGTGCCGGTTGCCGTGGTTATGGTAACCGCTTTCGATAATTCCGCCCTTTTTTAAATTATCGATTTGCCGCCAGCTCCATGCCGCCCATTCCGTCATCTTCGAGTCTATTTTTGAAGCGGCAATATCTTTTAGTCCGTTTACTTTAAGCCACTGCCTTGCCTCCAATACGGCTTTTATAGCGTCTTTATCTATAATAATGATTCTACCCCTGTCGTTTTTCGCAAGGTCTTTTTTGCCGTCGATTTTTAAAATTCCGTTTGCAATATCCTCAATACTCTTATTGAGTAGTTTAATCCCGCCGCTCTCTGCCATTCTCAAACCCGCAACTTCTTGGAGTCTGCTTGCATGATAGAGCCCTTGGAACTCTATTTTTTGAATCCCCTTAAAGTAATTGTTTACGGTTTTAATATCGGCAGCGGAATTGCCATTATAAGTTTTATTATCGTTAAGCCTGCTTAAGTTTAACTCTTTGGCGGTTTGTTTAAACTCAGATTTTCCGGCATATTTTAAAACTTGATTGAAATAACTGACCTTGTTAGATGTTGTCGAGTTGGACATTCCGCAATTTTGCAGATAATCGTAGTAGTTTTTAACCGTTTCGGAATCTATATTTTTTAAATTATTAGCCTCGGTTACGGTTCTAAACTCTCTAATGACCGTCTGCGTTTTTTCTGCGGAAGCCGATTTATCTCCATATATTGCTTTTGCCACCGCAGAAATTTTAAAATCGTTTCTTATCTCATAAATTTTTGACATAATCTCTAACCTCCCTTTTATTTAATTTTTTATACATTATAAATAGCCATGTTTTATGTTTTCTTTTAGTTTCCGGAAATTTCTTGGTAAGTCTTTCCTTAATGTATTTTGCAAGTACGTTTTCGTTAAGTTTTTTTGTATGATTAATTCCGAGACTTTCGGCGTATTTAATAAATTGACGGATTATTTGCTTATGCTGTTTCTTGGTTTTTAATTTATCTTGATGCCTTAAAGGCAAAAACTTTTCCGAATTGTTTTCAAAATAAGTTAATAGTTTTCCCATATGAATCACCTCCTTTATAGTTTATGGGTTTAAATAAATAAAAAAAGCGGCATTGCAAGGAAACACAAATAAGCCTCACAATGCCGCTTTTAAAGCGCAACTCTCCCGTCAAAATATATCTATAATTTTTTAAATGAGATTATTTTATACTACCTTAATCTATATCAGGCCGGTAATTTCTTAAATGCAAAAGCGCATTAGCGCCACATTTACCGCGTCGCGCGGTGGGCCAAATATAAAATCGGCAACTAAATCTACCGTCTTTCGACGCAAAATTTTAGTTCAGCCGGGTAGAAAATTATAAAAAATAATCGCATCAAAAATTAGCTTTAAATGCAGGTAAATACTAAACTGGCAGACTTTAAACCTCTCTTTTTGCGAAAAGAGAGGTTTAAAGCAGCGTAAGGAAATATAAGGAGTTTAAGCCTATAAAAATCTACCTTGTCTTAAAAGACCGAATGCAGACACAGCCCCCCTATATTATTAAGCGATGAAAGAATGAGCTTTTCTAATAGTCCTTTTGAGGTAATCTTCTAAATGTCCTGATTTCCGTTCTGAAATTTCAGGACTTTCAATCTGTAATTTAGCCCATATCTCTTCGTCGGTAAAACCTATTCTTAATAAATAGCACGCATACCTCATGTCTGCGGAAGAATAATCCGAACCACAAAAATCATTCCAATTTTTCCGGTTTTTTCCGGATTTGAAATTAGAATAGACTTTTTTAAAAGTCGGTTCGTTAATTTTAATTGCCGCAACATCGAGTATCGGTGCTATAGGATTTAAAATCGTATTTTTCACGATTTGAACTAACGGTAGCTCTTTGTATTTTTTATTCCTAAAACATGGCAGGCGGCGCGGCTGCATTCCGCTTGCCGCTCCAATATCGGCATGGAACTGCCTGATTAATGCTCGTTGCAATTTTGTCCTTTGTTCCGGAGGCATTATTATATCTGTCAGAATATGCGCCTGGAACTTTTTAGGACTTGTTTCAATAATAATTGACTGGCAAGGAATTTTATCGGGCTTCGTCAAGTCGTCTAAAAATAAAACGTTAGTTGCGGCAGGCGGGATAAAATACACCCCGTTGTTTAAATTTCGTCTTATAAGCCTATTAAAATCAATATCCTCCAAGCGATTAGCGGAATTTAGGATAATGCGTCCTTTTTCGTTAATTAAACAGAGTTGAATTGATTTATATAGGCTTAAAATTTGATGAATTTCTTCATACATAATAATCCTCCTTAAAATAAATAAAGGTCTTAAATAAACGCAAAAATAGCGGTTAATTAAATACCTTTTGCTTAAAAATTATATAAAATTGTAAATTGATTTTAAAAAATGATTTTTGGGCGAGATTGTCCGTAGAGTAGAATGAGCGCGGTATTTTTGAATATTTAAGAAATATTCTTAAACCGCGAAGAAAAAACAGGGATAAATTTTTGGCTATGTCCCTATTTATAGATTTTAGGTTTAGAATCTAAAATCGTTATACAGAGTTAAAATTGTCCGGCATAAAGCTAATTACCTGTTAAGATAACGTTTCAATAACCCAGAATTGAAACGGCATAGCCGGAAGTCGATTTAAAATCGAGAAATATAAATATATTTTTATTATATCATAATTTTATGAAATGCCAAATATTTTTTTTAACAATTGATTTTTTTAATTAAAAATTTGATATTATAGTATTGGTAAAGTAATAATGGTCAACCCATTCGGCAATCAGATATATTGACATAAAAAGGGGGATAAATGTGATTAAAAAGCAAATAAAAATATTCATATTTGCGCTTATGCTGTTTTCCGCAAACTCTGTTTATGCTTTTTCCGTTTTAAGCCCGCCCTACAACCGCTCCGACCCCAATTTTAACAAACTGGCAATGCGGGTTTATAATTCCGGCAGTCCCTATAATTATACCAGCGGGGCTTATACCTATAACGCCATGCCGATAACGACGACTATGTCGGGTTGTAAGCTCATAAGCATAATAAGGCGGACGCAAGGCTTTCCAAAACCGAATTACTGGGCTATTGAGAATTATAGAATATGTAACGGCAATATAGCCGAAGTCATAAATACCAACATGGCTGGCTGGAATAACTTGCCGAGAGGAATAAAGCCTATTATAAACAATACTATCGAACAGGCAAGGCAATATGATACGAAGGCAGGCGTTTATAAAGCCAACGGCTTTATGTCTGCCGGAGTGGTTACCGCTAATTATTACGGATACAGGGTAATAGCAAAGACGGGGGTTGCGATGGGAACGGTATTCGTGTATGTGTTAAACGGGATAAAGTTAGAGGCAATGATGAGGTTTTAAAATATAATATGAAATAAGAAATAAATCTATTTTCTTATGGTAAAATATTAAAAACCCTAATAATAATTTTTAAAAACAATGTGTATGGAAAATAATAATCCCGAAGAATTGATGCAGGAGAAATACTTACCCTTTACTAAAGAAATTTTTTTAAAACATTTTGCGCAAGTTAAAGATGATAAAGGGTGTAATTCCGGAGAAAAACATTTAAAATATTATAATACAAGCATTAAAGAATATAAAAAATATTTAGAAAACATTTCAAGTTATAAAGAAAAAGATTTAAAGAAAATAAGATCATTGCGTCAGATTGAAAAAGATGAAAGATTTTGGATTGCAAGTTCTATGATGACTTTATTTTATAATACCAATAGAATACAAGAATTTACCAACCTTTTTACTAAAGCCTATGGTGACAAACCACCGGTAGAAAATATTAATTCATGGGAGGATTGTTTTAGCAGTAGTAAACCCAACGAAAATCTTCACTTATTCTTTGAAGCAAATTTGCCGTCACCATCTTCATATAAGGAATGGCTTAAGAAACATATTAAAGAAAGACATTTTATTCCATATATCCTGGATTGTGCAGAAAATAAAAAAAATGGGAAGGGCAGGGATATTTGGGAAGGCCCTACAAATGTTGATGCTATATTGATAAATTCTGAAAACGGTTTTTCCATAATAATAGAGGCAAAAGTTTTATCTGATATATCAATTGATGTTACATATGATTCAATGCGAAATCAATTAGCAAGAAATATTGATGTCATGTTAGAATCTAATGGTAATCTTTGCTATCCTTTAAATAAAAGAGATCCTTTAAAAACTTTATTTTTACTTATTACTCCAAAAATTTTTAAAGATAATCCTACAAGTAGATTATACGGATATAAATTTAACGAATATAAATCTAACCCAACTGCCTTACAAAATGATATTTCTAATAGAAGTAAAAAAGAAGATGAATGGAAGCAAATAAGATAGTGTAAAATATATTGTGTAAATTCTAATTGGCAAAATAGGCGTACCTCCTATATAATATTTATAGCTTAAAATAAAAATTAATAAGGAGGTTACGCCATGAAGATTAAGATTAGTGTACCAGAAATTGTAACATTATTCAAAGAAATTAAAAAGGAGCCATCTAAGATGTTCGAATTAATAAGAACCGACGTGAAGGAAATGGTCGGCAGCTACGTATCGGAACTTTTAGACATTGAACTTAAAGATCATCTAAAAAGGGATAAATACGAGCGTTCCGAAGAAACTGACCCAAATTACCGCAACGGCTCTTATAACCGTAAATTCTGTATGAAATCCGTCGGAGAAACGACTATCACGGTTCCCAGGGACAGGAAAGGAACTTATAAGCCTAAAGTCCTCCCCCGCTTTAAAAGATATGAAGAATCTATAAAAGAAGATTTAACCCTTATGTATCTATCCGGTATATCCACCCGCTCGTTATCCCTTTTATCGAATAAGCTTATCGGCAGGAAAATATCGCCTCAGGAGGTATCAAATGCCAATAGGGAACTAATTTCCGCAATAGAGAAATGGAGAAACAGGGATTTGTCTAAAGAAAATATTAAATATATCTATCTCGACGGGGTTAATTTCCATATGCGGATTAATAAAATAGAAATTGTTCCCGTGCTCGTAGCCATAGGCGTTGACATTAACGGTTACCGGCAGGTCTTGGGCTTTCAGTCAGGAGACAAGGAGTCTGCTTCTTCCTGGCGGCAGTTCTTTAAGGATCTTAAAAATAGAGGATTGAACGGCTCATCAGTCAAACTCGGGATAATGGACGGACTTGCCGGACTTGAGAAGGTGTTCAAGGAGGAATTCTATAACGCAGGCGTTCAAAGATGCCAGGTTCATCTTGCGAGAAATGTGTTGTCCAAAGTGCCGGTAAAGCATAAAAAAGAGGTAGCGGATGATTTAAGGTCTATATTCTATGCCTCTTCAAAGGATAAAGCAATGGAATTTTTTAATGATTTTAAGAATAAATACCGGCATAATTTTCCGTCCGCCGTTAAATCATTGTCAAATTCAATAGATTCATCTTTAACGTTTCTTAAATTTCCCGAGGAGGAGTGGATATCGTTAAGAACGACAAACATAATAGAAAGGCTGAATAAAGAATTTAAAAGAAGGACTAAATCCATGGAGATACTTGCAGGAGAAAACAGCTCCTATAATCTGCTTGCATTTATATCCATAAAGATGGAGGCTGCCTGGACGCACAATATAGTCGGAAAGGTGAAGCCTAATTTGCCTTTCTTTAATAAGATTAAAGAAAAGATTTAAGCGTTTTTAAGGAGTAATATGGATTTTAAGTCAATACTAAATTATTAGGTAAGGTATTAAAGCGCCTAATTTTAGCTATTAGAACGTGTTTTTTATATATTTTAATTTAAAATAAGATTAATTTTGTCATAAAGGTAAATATTATTATATAGAGAGGTTTTTAAAAACGGCTAATTTGCCTTTTTAAAAAAATAAAAAGAATTTACACAAAAAACTTGACAGTATCTATGATACCGAGGAATT
>JAJZYP010000070.1 GCA_021798015.1 bacterium | reverse complement strand
ATTATCTTTTGGTATTATATTGAAAGGGGAAAGTTTAAGAAACTCGTCTTTATTGTTATAGCCAAGCCTTTTAAGCCCTGCCTCATTGACGTCGATAAATTTTTCAGGAATACCGTCTTTGGAATATTCTATGACAAAAACGGCATCGCCTATAGAATTAAAAAGCAACCTGTATTTTTTTTCGCTCTCTTCTATTTTTAACTCCTTACTTGAAATATTAAATAAAAACAGTAATAAAATGATAAAAAATAGGAAAGAACCAGCAATAAAAATTAGATTTAAAATTAAATGAAAATATAAGGTATCTTTAATCCTGTGTTCGAAACCAAATTCCATCAAAGGATCATAATTCGGACTGGTTTTATATATATTAATAAATAAAGGTTCCATAAATGCCCTTTTTGCCATAATTTTGTGGTGAATAACAAGGGTAATAAGAATGGGGGTTATTAAATTTTTCCAATTATAATAGACTTTTTTCTCAAAAGGAAGAACGGTTTTCTTTAAAAAAGGGAATTTTTCAAGGTTTTTATTGAATTCTTCAAACCTTTTATTCGTAAGACTTATTAAAGTATTTAATTTCAAAAGAGATAATTTTAATCTTTTTTTATCGTTTTTCCGTGAAAAATGGACTACATCTTGCGCCGAAGCGACAGTTAACCCTATACTATTCGAAAGTTTTATAACCTTTAGTTGAATATTATTGTCTGCGTTTATATCTTTTTCTATTTTTAAGATAATAAAATTATAAATAATTATGGAAATAAGAATGTACGCAAAAAGAATAATAATACCAAATAAAAATGTTTTAGATTTGATTAAACCGTTAAAATTCATTGCAAAATCCCGTTAAGATTAAAACCGATAAACAAGTTAAAATCAAAGATATTCTCTTAAGATTAAGACCAATTTTAATTTTATTGCCGAAAGCTTCCTTATCTTGTTCGTTTTTTCGGGAGAGGGGATAATAAAAAAAATAAAATAAGGCGGTTATTTATAAGGCGACTATTTCCGCCTTTAATTTTAAAAATATGATTTTTTAACAACATAGAAAATTATTTTGAAATCTCAACCTTAAGCCACAGTTCTGACCTTGTTGCATATTATATCATTTTTTTAAAATTTTAAAAACAAAAAATATTAAATTGTCAAAAAATATTAAATTTTAAAATTTTATTTCTCAAAAATAGAGGCAATTTGTGGATATTTTTTATTATTGACTTAAAATAAGATAGTGTAGTATTATTAAACATATTTCACTTATTTTAATCATTATTGCCGCAATATGGGGCTGTAGCTCAGTTGGCAGAGCGCTTGCATGGCATGCAAGAGGTCGTCGGTTCGACCCCGATCAGCTCCACCAGTTAAAACCGCAGTAAATAAGCCTTTCCAGACCTTGACAATAAATCTTAAATTTTGTATATTCTATATAAAATGTATGATTTTTTATAAAAAATTGTCATAAAATTGTCAAAGTCAAAATGTCCGATAACATTCGCAAAATAGGCAATACTTACCACTACGACTTCATGTTGAACAATAAACGCTATCGCGGTTCCTGCAAAACGGGCGATAAAAAACTTGCCGAAAATATAGCCGATACCATTAAAGCGGATATACTCCGCAAAAAGCATGACTTGCCGTCCGTTATAAATTATCGATTTAAAGACCTATGGGATAATTATATCGAATTTCAATCTCCGGGGAAAAATAAGGACTTAAAAAAATATTTATCCAAGCATTTTTTACCTATATTTCAAGATATATCTATCCAAAGCATTACGACAGATAAGACTGAAAATTATAGATTAAACAGAAAACTTGAAGTTATGTCTATGAAAAAAAATAAGGGCAAAAGAGAGGCGGAAATATCGTTCAGGATTGTAAATGCCGAAATATCGATATTGCATAACTTCTTCTCTTTTTGCATTAAAAAAGGCTATCTCGAAAAGAATCCTTGCGCCGGCATTAAAAAACTTAACGAATTATCCCGTCTTAAAACCTTATCCGACGAGGACATTAATAAGCTTATTGCCGGCGCCACGAATAAACTGACGAGAGATTTAATATCCTTTCTCGTATATACCGGTTGCCGCAAGGGCGAAGCCCTTAACCTCAAATGGGACGACGTGGATTTTAAGAACGGAGTTATCGCTATTAAGGCGACGAAGACCAGATACGATAGATACGTTCCTATCAGCAAGCCCGTAAAAGAGCTTTTAAAGGCGATAGAAAAGAAAGACGACTGTTTGTATGTATTTAACGATAACGGGGCAAAATTAGGCAATTTCCGGCGTTCTTTTATGACAGCTTGCCGCAATGCCGCACTTAAGGATTTAAGGATACACGATTTAAGGCACGTATTCGCAAGTAAAATGGTAATGAACGGGACGAGCTTGTATATTACCGGAGAACTTCTGGGACATAGGACCACGCAAATGACGAAGAGGTATTCGCATCTTGTCCCAGAGACACTTAAAAAGGCGGTTGATGAGGTGTGGGGTAATAAAGAATAAGGCGGGCGGGGGAATACTAAAGATAGCATTATAAGAACGAAAACTAAAAAACAAGAACAAAAAGTAGTTGTGGACAAATTGTCCACAACTACAAAAGGTTCTGCCGCTACCGCAAAAGCCGTCGCTAAAAAAACAAGCACAAACGAAAAGACCGTCCGCAGAGCCGAAAAATTCAATAACGCCTATGAAAAAGTCAAGGAAATCGACTCCGACGTCGCCGGTAAAATAGCGGCGGGAAAGATAAAAGACGCTATAATGGTTTTATACCTAAAGTAAAAATCAAAGCCCTTAAATCACTTCCTACGCGTTTTTTTCCGGGCATTTCTTACCGTTCTTGCAAGATAATCATCTATATGCCCTTTTTTGCGGGTTTCAAGATTCGGGCTGTATGTTTGGATAACGGCGACTATATCGTCGGCTTTAAATCCCTTTTTCAAAGCATACAGGGCGGCTTTAAAATCTAAAGCAGATAAATCGTCCTTGCTTCCGGTTTCAAAAACCTTTTTGATATATGCATTACAGCCGGTTTCAAGCGTCTTTCTTTCTCCCCGCCTTTGTATTTCGGGGGGTGTGTGTATATTGCTTTTGGGCGGCATTTCAATTAAATTGTTATTTATGCCTGCATTAATCCTATCAATATAGTTTTTGCCTTTCGTGCAGGATTTACCGATACCGGCGTAGAATTTAATGAAAGGATATAAGCTATTTTGGCAATATTTCTGTTTTCGATTAGTGAACCCCGCCAGCCGAAAGAAATGCCCAATGTCGCTTGAGGCTACGTCGGCGCCGTAAAGTCCGGCGAGCTGAAGCGATATGAATGACTGTATATCCGTATCCAACGGACTATCGGACAATTCAATAATTGCCTGATAATTATCGGGACTTGTCTGCAAAAAATAAAAAGGTTCAAATCCGTCCTTGTATAATCTCTCTATATCCGACTTTTTAAGGTCATCAAGCAATATATACACACCCCCCGAAATACAAAGGCGGGGAGAAAGAAAGACGTTATAGCCTGAGGCATTTAAATACTTCAGATATGCAAGGTTTTTTGGGTAGTTTTCTATTGTAATATCCTTTAAAACCTTAACGTCTCCGGTTTCAAAGTTCTTCGCTTTAATAAAATAACGGGTTTCCGGCGGATATAACTTCAACTGGTTGATTGATTTATGTATCATATATACCCCTTAAAATTATCATTGATTTTTCTGTCATATCAGCTCCAAAATGGCTTTAGCCTCTTGAACGTTTTTAATTTCTCTGACGTTCGAAATAACATCTCGCGGTTTTATCGGCTTGCCTGATGCTTGAAGTTTTCTTTTCAAAGTCTCTACTTTTCGTATTGTCCTTTCCAAGTCAGAAAGTCCGTAGTATTCCAAAAGAGCCTTTGTGTCGGAGAAATTGACGGATATTAACCGCATAGCATACGAAATGTCCTCCTCGTCAATGTGCGCCTTGTCGGCTTTGCCCAAAACAATATGATAAATTAGTGCATATTTAACGGCTTTGAACAATATCCGCCGCGAAAAACTTGCCGGTATATTATTTCTAATTTCATCGTTCCCTGCGAAAAGAGAAAAAGCAGTATCAAATGCTTGTATTGCCTCAGGCGATAGCTTGTAAGTCTTATCTTTTCTGGGTTTCGGCATTTTTTTCCAAGCATCTTTAATGACCTTTTCAATCTCTGAAGTTTTATAAAGAGAAACAGATAAAGGCGGGCGTCCGGCGTCAAATTTAGCAATAATATAATTAAATCGTTGCGCGAAACCATCGACTATATCGTCTCCGTCGATATTTTTAACGAATGTATCAAAAACATTAAGTCCTAAAAAAGCAATGGCGGGGTCTTTTATCGCTATTTCGCCGTCTTTCTTGGTTGTCCTTGCGATAGTTCCGTTTGTGGCGGCGATTAGTAAGTAGTCTTTCAGTTCTTCTAAATAGCTTTGGGTTTTTATCGCTTTTATGAATTGCCCGACTTCGTCCCTTATCCAAGCCGTGTGTGGCGTTTTTGCGAGCTCTTCGATAAATTTTGCCGCCGATTGTATTCCGGTTGACAGTTTAT
This sequence comes from bacterium, assembly GCA_021798015.1. Lineage (GTDB taxonomy): Bacteria > SZUA-79 > SZUA-79 > Acidulodesulfobacterales > Acidulodesulfobacteraceae > Acidulodesulfobacterium. The sequence goes on along the minus strand of JAJZYP010000070.1, from coordinate 4,397 downwards.
TTTTTATTTCAATAGCGGAATCGTACCGACTTTCTGTATAAGATTTACCGCCGCCTGAGTCCGCCAGAACGATAGACCAGATGTCGCTACGGACTATTTGACCCTCAAAGTTAATTTTGACGTTCAAATCAAGCAAATATGCCGCTAAAAAATGCATACCTATAGCGAAAGGAATTTCAAGCGGTATGTCTGTAAATTTTTTAAATGCATTAACCGAATTTTCAATGAAAAAAGACCCCCCTGGAATGACATAAAAAAGACGGAAATTTATATCATTTTTGAAAGAAATTAGACTTTTTAAGTCATTTTTTGCGGTTTTTGACATAGTTTTGTCAAATACTATATTCAGCAAATTCCTATTGTTGCCGTCTTTTTTGCCTCTTTTTTCGCTCATGGCACCCCCCTTGTCAGCATTAAGAAAATTATCCATAACACTTACTCTCGCTTGGATTTGCGGTGCTGACAAGGGCGTCAGCAACCCGTCAGCACTTTTTAACGAAAAGTTGTGTTCAATCTCAATACCCGCTTGACCTTGTGTCGATTTTTCTACCATATTTTTAATCCTCCTATTAAAAATTAATCTTTTTGAAAATTTTAATAAAATACGTTCTTGAAACGTGAAGTTTATATCTTTTCTCAACGTACGCTTGAAGTTCCCTATAATTCAAATGCCGCTCCCTTTTAATTTTTTCTAATTTCGGCATAAGTTTTATAATATTATTTAATTTCTGCGACGGCTTGGATTTCCTGCGCTGTTTTTTCATATGATTTTCAAAAATACCTAAAGCTTTGTAATCGCTGTCAGTTAAAACATAGCCCGCAGTTTTCTTGCTTTGCATTTGTAAAAATAGTAAGTTTTCTACTTTATCAAAAGCGATATTGAAATTAGTATCGAAAACGTCTGCGGGAATCTTGCAGAGATTTGCTGTTAACCGCAAAATTTCAAGCAAAGTAGGAATTTTATCCCTTTTTTTCTTTAAAATCTTTTCTAACTTTTCCGTATTTATCATTTTGAGTAAACTCCTTCGATTATTTCATTTCTATTATGTCCAAGCTCAATGCTTGCTAAATGGACGGCTTCAACATTTGAATAGCCTTTGCTCTCAAATTCTCTGACGGTATTTATTGCGTAATTATGCCTCAAGCGGTGTAACGAGCCAGAATCGCCCGTCGCTCTTGCGATTTCTCTGTTTATTTTACCGCCGGCAACCGCATCTCCAAATCTCGATAAATTATTTTCTTTCAAGAAAGCTTTGACGTCCGAAATTAAGGTTTTGTCAGAGATTTGCGATATAGTCCTGTCCTTGCCGCCCTTTGCGCCGATTATCTCAATACTGCAGGATTTTAAATTTTTTTCGGTTAATTTAAGAATTTCTGATTTTCTCAAACCTCCTGAATAAGCCAACCTAACAGTCAAATTAACCGTTTTGTCGGCTATATTCATAATCTTGTCTAAATCTTTTTTATCATAAGCTCTAACGTCTGAATGCGTTAATTCTTTATGCGTCGCCTTAAAATTATCGTTGAGTTTAAAATCATAAGTTTTATTTAAGTTGTGGCTTTCGGAATACAGATTTAAAGCTGTTTCAAATTTATTCAATGCGGCTTTATCAAGCTGAAAAGTTTTATGTGCGATATTTTCGTTAATTCTGCTTTGCAAATACAATTTAATTGTCTCAGCCGTGGTTTTCGTTAAATCTTTTAAATTTAAATTATCTTTTGCATAAGTCGCAAATTTAACGACGCTTTCCCGGTAAGAATCAAGCGTCCGATAACTGTAAATGCCTGTTTTTTGCGCTATGCCCGCCGAGCCATGCGCTCCGTTTTCCCTTGCCGCATTTTTAGCGTCATATTTTGAATTTCCGATTTCTTTTATTTCTGTGAAAATCTCTCTAACTTGCCAATCCGTTTTGCCTCGCATTTTGCACCTCTTAATTTTTAGGTGAAGCTCTCCCGAACAAGTTAAGAACAAAACATTTTTTGAAAAGGTCGTTGTCCTTTTTGTTTATTTTTCTTAAAAATAACAATTTTTAAGAACTGTGCATAAACAAAACACAAAGATTTTGCTTGAAAAATCAGATAAAGCACTGACTGGCTTAAATTAATGGGCGGCATCAAATCTTTAAAAGCCTAAAATTTTGGAATTATTGAAACAAGAATGACCGCGATAGCAGAGTATCACAGTTTTATTATATATGTTTTTGTAAAATATGTTTCCCGAATTATACGGGCGTATTTTGGCGCAAATCTTTTCTCTCCGCCTGTAAGGCGGGGGGTGTGGAAATATAGATTAGTTTGATTTGCAAAAGAGATAATAAAAATAAAAATATTCTCATATTAACTATGAATAAATATAATTATTTTTAATAATTTTTCTAAAATGATTTATTTTTTGGACAAAACTGTCCGTAGATTTGAACGGTCGCTTTCCGTAAGGATTTTTAAGGTTAAGACGGGATTAGCGAAACGTCCCAAATGAAACAAAATTTTGTGCTTACACACGCTTTTGAGATAGGGAGATGTAAGTCTTTACCCTAAATTTGTCCTTTTCACATATTAATATTAATAATGCGATTGGATATGCCGGTCATATATTTTAAAGTAAATTATTATCGGTATTCGCCGAAAAAATAATTTAAAAAATATACCGCACTCTACTAATATTTTTATTATAGCATAAAAAAATATCTTGTCAAGGGTTTTTTGTAAAATTGTCAAAATAGCTCTGTTTGTATTTAATTCGCTACGCTCTTAAATACAAACAGAGCAAGCGATTGCGGACATTGTGCTACAGCAGATAAAAAAAGTTATAGTGACGAAGATAGTGTCAAAATCAGATTCGGAGACTCGCTTTGTCCGAACAAAGCTATCCCCGAACCCCAAGCAAAATCGGGAATGGGGTAGAAACACCGGGATAAACTTCTTGATGTCGTTAAAATAGACAACCAAATTTACGATTTAAGGCTCTAAAAGGAGTAAATAGGTTGTTTACTATTCATTTTTTTTGCAGTATAATATTGATATAATAAATTAAAAGAAAACAATCTCAAATTAAAACAATCTAACGGATATGAAAATAACATTAGAACTTCCAGAAGACATAACAACATTATTAAACGAAGATGCCCAGAACCTTGCCGACGATATAAAGCTTATGGCTATAATAAAAATGTATGAGCTCGGCAAAATATCTCTCGGCAAAGCCGCCGAATTTCTAAAAATAAATGAAATGAATTTTATGGAAATATTAGGCGAGTATCAAATACCCGCAATAGATTATTCTTCCAGGGAATTAGACGAAGAATTAAAAACCTTAAACAAATTTATACATTAAATGGTTGCCGTTGCCGACAGTTCATCGCTAATAGCGCTGTCTATATGTAATCATCTTAATTTATTGGATATGTTTTTTGATAAAATAATTGTTCCTGAAGCGGTGTATAATGAATTAACGTTTAATAATAAACCTGAATCGGAAAGATTGAAAAATTATTTGCTGAATAAAGTATCAAAAAAAGATATAAATAAATACTTAATTAACGATACGCGTTTAGGAAAAGGGGAATTGGAAGCCATAGCTCTTTGTAAAGCCGTTAATGCCGACTTTTTAATAATAGACGATAGGCTTGCAAGAAAAACCGCGGTTATAAACAATATAAAAATCACGGGAAGTTTGGGAATATTGCTTTTTGCAAAGAAAAAAGGTTATATAAAAACTTTAAGTCCGTGCATAGAAAATTTAAAGCGGTCGAATATAAGAATATCAGAAAATTTAATCCAAAGAGTATTGCAGGAAGCAAACGAGAATTAAAAAAATTGCTATTGTCTTGTTTTTGTCATATATTTTTTATGGCTACATAAAAACATAATAAAAATAATATGTTATAATACAGATTACTTAAATGGCATGCAAGAGGTCGTCGGTTCGACCCCGATCAGCTCCACCAGTTAAAACCGCAGTAAATAAGCCTTTCCTATTTAAAATAATTCTTGACATATTTTCTTAATTTTAATAAATTTTAGGTAAATTTAGTAAATTTTAGATACAAAAATCCCTACAATTTTTATTAAATAAAAATGAATGTTTTTAAGCGCGGGAAAACTTATTGGTGCGAATTTGTAATAGATAAAAAACGGCACGAGATCAATAAAATTACCGTTACCGATTCAGAGAAATATCAGTTTAAAAAAAAATCGAGATATTAAACCTACGTAAAAATGCCGGTAAAAGAGTTTTTATTATCCCTGCGGGAAAAACACCGCGCAAAAGCTATTTGGGAGATTGACCTTTTGAGGCAATTCGGAACGGATTTAAAAGAGCCGCATATTAAACCTATAAAGGGAAAAGAATACGAAGGACTGTGGGAACTCAGGATTAAATTTGCGGGCGACATATC
>JAJZYP010000006.1 GCA_021798015.1 bacterium | reverse complement strand
TGAAATGGAGCTTTTGCAATAGAAGTGCATTGCCCTTTTTTCAGGGAATAACTTTAAATAATTAAAAATAGTTACTTTACTACAAAAACCCCCACACTCGTTTTTTGATGCCTCATTTTTCCCAGTAAATACCGGCATTTCCAGCCCCACATATTCAGACTACGAATCTGCAGGCCGGGGGTTCGAATCCCTCTGGGCGCACCACTCTAAATCGTTGTAAATCCAGAAATAGAAAAAATGATTAAAAGAGCAAGAAATACACGGGTTCACGGCGGTTCTTAAAAATTAACGCCCCGCCGCAAATTTAGGCGGGGCGTTAATTTTTATCTATCTATCTATCTATCTATTCATCATCATCATTTTTTCATGGAGCATCATCATTTTTTCGCGAAGCATTTTCATCATTCCGCGCATCATCATCATTTTATGCCTCATTTTCATATTGTATGCTTTTAGCATCATTTTTCTTAAGCTTGCGTATTTTATTTTCTGCGAAGCGTTTAATAAGCGGTATGCTTTTATGTGGAACGGGATCATTTCGTAGCCCAGATAGGTTTCGGCGTTCCCCACGGCCTGAACGTCCGTTATCAGCCCCTTAATGCTGGGATTTTCCTGTTTGGCTGCCGTCCTGTATTGCCTTATCGCATTCTTTAATGCCATTATTCCAACCTTGGTTTTCTGAAACATCTCTTTTTGTAAAACTTTGCCTTCTTTTATCTGAGCCGGGGTTAAATCCAAATCTTTTGCATGCTTCACTACCCACATCGGTCCCGGGTGGTATTTGTAAAAAATGGGAATAAAACCCAGCGAATGACGCTTAAAAAACATTACCATTTTTCTAAATTTTCTCATTTTCTCAATTTTCGTCATCCCTTTTCCATTCATCATTTTAGCCTCGGATTTAACGGTAAAAGTGAAAACGGCCGCCATTAAGAGCATAATCGAAAATAATAAAATCTTTTTAAACATTTCGAGCCTCCAATTTAAAGAAATTGATTTATTTTATGTTATTTCGTTTCGCATATTCAACTATACTAAATTATATCGCATAAATTTTTAAAACGATTTGCCCTATATTTTTATATTTTTCTTATTTTTAATTGTCCAGTTGTGAATTATTTCTATGGCTTGGACAAGCTCGTTGCCCGCTTTAGTAAGACTGTATTCGACCCTTATCGGTTTAATCGAAATAATTTTTCTATCAACCGATCCTATCTTTTCCAAAACTTCAAGCCTTTTAGACAATTCTCTGGCAGAGATTCCTTCCATTTTTTTCTTGATCTGATTAAATCTTAATTTGGAAGCGGAAAGTTCTTTAATTATAATTAATGACCATTTATTGGCAAGTATTTTAAAGGCTTCCTGCGCGGGGCAGAAAGCTTCTTTTTTGTTATTTTCCATAACTGTTTAAATTTATCAAAATATTAATAATCCTATCATAACCATAACGCGTAGTAAACAATAATGAATTACAAAATTTGCAATCATTATCAGTCTTTAATAATAATTATATAAATAGATTACCACATTTTAATATACATTGTCAATTAAGTATATTTTTATATACTTAATAATAATAAAATCCCTAATTGACATAATATACCTAACAACTTATAATTATCGTATCCATGGGGCGGGTTGCTTTAAAGCAAAGCAAATTAAAACTTAAATTAAAAATTATTAAGGAGGTAAATCGAATGGCTCATTTAAAAAAAATTACCGAAAACTCACCGTTAGAAATTAAGGAAGGCAAGTTTCCAATTTATATTTGCAGGTGCCAGTTATCTAAGAACTTACCTTATTGCGACGGAACGCATCAATGCATAAAGGATGAAGAAGGACTAAATGCTTTATATGTTTATGAAGGGGATAAGAGGATAAAGCTATAAGTAAAGCATGTTAATTTTAATTTCTCCGGCCGCGGACATATGACCGGCGGCCGGGTGAAAGAAAGAAGAGTAAAATTATAATTTAAAAACATTAAATTAATTAAAGAGGTCAAAAATGAAAAAAGAATCCATAAGTTTATTTTTCTTAAGGTTTGTGCTGTTTCTCAGTTTTTTTTACCATGGGACGGGAATTTTATTTGATTGGTTTGACGGACCAGGTATAGCCGGTTTTGCAGGGTATATGCATTTCCCAATCATTATAGCGGCATTGGTTGGCATAGCCGAAACAACGGGAAGCCTTGCAATGGTCAGCGGAATATTGACAAGAATAGGGGCGCTAAACATAATGCTTGTAATGCTCGGCGCGATATTTATACTTCATTTGCCTCACGGGTTTAATATTATGAACGGCGGTTACGAATATGCTTTAACGGAATTTACCGTAGCATTGAGCATTTTTATAATGGGTCCCGGCGAATATACGCTGACGGCCTTCGTAACGAAAAACGCGCCCTTCATTTTACAGTAATAGCCTCAATCCTGCGTTAGAATTACCGAATAATAGAAACATTTAAATATTTTCTAACGCAGGATAAGGGTACGATTTTTGTTGCAACATACATAATTTTATTATATCATTAAGCTAATTTGCGGTTATATGTTTCTATTATCTTTATAATATAGCCATAAAACAAAATAAGGAGGTTTTAAGGACATGAAAATTAAAAAAATTAATATCAAAAAAAGATTTGGTATAATAATAGTACTTTTGCTTTCAATTTTTATTGCTTCATATTCTCTTAGCGGATGCGCAACTTCAAGAGCAACGGCGGCAAGCGGAACCACAGGAGCATTATTTGGAGCAGGCACGGGTTTTGTTATAGGGGCATTAACAGGCGGTCCGATTGGCGCAATAATAGGAACTGCTGCCGGATTATCTATCGGTTATGGTGTGGGTTATGTGACAGGAAAGTATGTTGTTACGAGGGAAGGTAAGATTAGAGGAATATCTATGCTCAATGCCCCTTATAAATTGGCAAGTAATGAGTTTATTTATGACCCTGCCAGTAGCAGCATCCCAAAAATTAACTTTAAAAAAGTTAAAGGTGTGTTAATATCCAATCTTAAAATATACACCGTTCCTAAATTAGCAATAGTTGGTAAAAAGCTTAAGTTAATTATGAAATATAATGTTATTGGAACATCCAAAAATATTAAAAATTCCTCTATTCAAGAAACGAGAATATTGGAAGGATTAAATGGAAAGATTTTTTATAATCACGCCACGACTACTAATATCGAAAAGGAAGGTTACTATAAAACCGAACTATCCCTTACAATTCCCAAAAAAACTCCAAAGATTTACATATATGAGGCAATCATTAAAGTTAACAATGCAATCACGGCATTAAGTTCCAGATTGGTTACGGTAAAGTAAAATAAGATAAAAGGCATTTACCTTTTTATTCTATGTTCTGTTCCGTTTAAAAGCCTTTTTATATTTGGGGAGTGTTTATATATTATCAAAATTGCTATAAATGCAGATGCATCGAATAGATAAATATTTTTAATAGTATAGAATATTAAAAAAGGCATGAAAAAAGCGCTTACCATAGAAGAAAGAGAGACGTATCTGGTAAAAAATAATATTATTATGAATATTAAAAAAGCCATTAAAACCGCCTTGGGGGAGACAGCAAGAAATACTCCCAGCGCGGTAGCTACTCCTTTACCTCCCTTGAATTTTATAAATATTGAATAACAATGGCCTACTACAGGAGCTATAATTATTAAGGGTAATAAAGGTAAAAAAATTACAGGCACAGGGAATAATTTTATTGCTAAAAATACGGGTATAAACCCTTTGGCAGCATCAATTACCAGCGTGATAAAACCAAATTTCTTCCCTATAACTCGAGAAACATTTGTTGCGCCAAGATTACCGCTTCCCTCTTTAGTAAGATCTATTTTACCCTTTAATTTTGCGATTATAGCAGAAGTAGGAATGCTCCCTACTAAATATGATGCCAATATATAAATTATTTCTGTTAAAATGGCGGAACCTCTTTAAGCAACCTTTTCCCCGCAATAAGGGCAATATTTAAGTCCGGGAATTAATGGAATTTCCATCCCGCATTTTTTATTTAGGCATACTTTGTTTACTTCTAGACTATTTAATTTATCTGTTATGGCGGTACTTAATTTATCAACAAATTTTTCAAAACTTTTTTCATCCTCATTTTTGAAGTCTTTGGTGATTTCATCGATTACGACGGTATCGCTCATAAGTCTTTTTTCAAGGTTTTTTCTATTTACATAAAAATATACCTTAAACTTATTTATTTCTTTTCTCGTTATAATATCCTCGTCGATAAATTTCTTAAAACTTTGGCTTATAATAGACGGGGCAAGACCCGTTTCCTCTTTCACTTTTTTAGTTGTAATTGGCTTTTTATCATTTTTGATGTAAAATTTTATTATCATCGCATACACCATAAATTCTGATGGCCCCATTAATTTAATTTGAAAATTGGTTATGAGATATCTGCTTGTCCATAAAGCAAGCGCCACATAATAAAATTTAAAATAATTGTCGGATTTATTTAAAAAATCACCAAGGTTTTTTTCTTGTTCATCATTAATTATCTTATTGCTTTTAAGAAGGGCTATTGTTCCCTTTATTAAATTATTGATAATATAGGTGTCGGATTCATTAAAATTGCAAAACTGAAGAGCCTTTATATTTATCTCGTTAAATTTTTTAAGTTCTTTGTATGGCAGAATGTAATTTGTTTTGCGTTTATCCTCGCTTAAAGTAGATTTATTGATAAGCTTATCGTCTTGTAAGCTTTTAAGCACGGTTGCGAGATGCGGCGTTGAAATATACAATCTGTTTAATTCTTTATATGAAACTGTTACGCCGTTTTTCTCATAATTCTTTTTTTCTTTTGCGGAAGAGTGAGTATATTTATAGGCAAAGTATGCGAAAATGGTGAATTCTATGTCGCTTAAGTGTGCGATGTTTTTATATTCCTGCGGTATGATTGATATCGTGTCTTTGATTAATTTCTCTCTGCTAAGGAAAAATAAGCTAAAAAGAATATATAGCTTAGCTTGCAATGTTTTCATAATATAAAACCTCAATTAAGTAAAATAAATTTAAATTAGTAATAAAGATTAACATAAAATTTATTATTAAAATCAAAAATTGGAACATCTTAGAAGTAATCGATTAAATTATTTTATATATAATTTATAATAATATATTTATATATGTATTTTAAATTATAATATTTTTTACTACATATGTAAAGAAATATTTTATTTATTGAATTTTTTTTATTAAAGTAGTAAAATAAACCACATGGTAAATAAAAATTTTGGCGATCTGGAATTTTTCATTAAAGAATACGGACATTTGTTAAATCCTGAAGCCATCATAAAAGAAGATATATTAAGGCAGGGGATTTTCTTTGAACCTTTGACGGATGTTGAAAATTTTTCAAGCAAATCTTATTTTATCTTTTCATTTAACATAGATAACGATAATGACATACTAGCAAAAAAATATCCTGAAGAAGTTGCCCTTCAAAATGGGATATATAACTTAAAAAGAACTATTATTTCCGTCAGGATTAATAAATCTTCCCCTTACAGGATCAAGCTTGATACAGTTGCAAATAAATATGTTCTATTTCTTGATGATAATTTTATAGGAGATGTTATTTTTTCTTCCGAAAAATCCTATATGCTTCAAAAAACCTCCTCTGGAAAATCAGTCAAGGACATTGCTCCGACCATCGAATGGGGGTATTTAATATATCTTGCGGTTTTTAGAATGTGCCAGTATTTTGAAAATAAGAGTGAATGTGCATTTTGTGATATAAACTCAAATTATGTAAATCAAAAAAAGACAAATAAAAGCTATTCAGCCGTAAAATCTATAAATGATGTCATAGATGTTCTCGGTATAATAGCTTCATCTGAAGATTCTGAGGCCAAGGCTTATACATTAACGGGAGGAAGCATTATAGACGAAGTCAAATTTAATGGAGATACGGAGATAGATTTTTATGTCAGGTTTTTGGAAGCCATCGAAGATAAATACAAAGGGAGATGGATAAGTAAGGTTGTCGTTCAGGCTCATAATACAAAAAGCCTTAAAAGACTTAAAGATGCAGGAGCCTACATTTATCATACAAATTTTGAGGTTTGGGATAAAAAGCTTTTTGACAATATTTGTCCGGGAAAGTCTAAATTTATCGGAAGAGATGAATGGATAAAAAGAATAGTAGATGCCGTGTCTATATTTGGAGAATACAAGGTTATCCCCAATTTTGTTGCAGGAGTCGAACTTTCCCATCCCTATGGATTTGATAACATAGATGATGCTATTAATTCAACAACAGAGGGTCTTGAATTTTTTATGTCCAATAATGTTATACCGCGGTACACCACATGGTGTCCCGAAAAGACAAGCAAACTTGGAAGATTGGGAAATTCGCCGGCTCCTCTGGAGTATTATATTAAACTCCTTCTTAAATGGCATGAACTTCATTACAAGTATAATTTGCCTATTCCGGAAGGGTATGGCGAGGCTGGCGCCGGTAAAGCAGAGTTTTCTGTTAGCGCATTTATGGATGCATTTAAAATAGAACGACGGGCGCATAATTAAATTTTTATGTTGAAATAACTAAAAAGCTATGATAATATAAATATTCATATATTTATATATAATTCTAAAAGCTTCAAATTAAAATAATAATACTAAATCATAAAATTAATAACAATAATATTAAAATTAAAGAGGTACTTATGCATAATGATGAAAAAGAATTAAATAAATCTAACTGGAATGGCAAAGATGAGGCTGACAATTTTGAAGATGAGGCTGACGATTTTGAAGAGGGCAATGGTTGCGGTTGCGGCAGCGGCGGCGAAGAAGAATCTTCTTGCGGATGTGCTTCGGGCAATGACGGAGGACATAATAATAAAAATCCGTTTGATGCACAAACCCCGATTTCAGGTGTAAAAAATATTATTGCCGTTGCAAGCGGAAAAGGCGGCGTAGGAAAATCCACATTCAGCGTCAACTTAGCCATTAGTTTAGCACAGCAAGGTAAAAAAGTCGGTCTTATGGATGCAGATTTATATGGTCCAAGTGTCCCCACTATGATGGGCATAAATAAAAGACCGGATTTAACTCCTCACAATAAAATAATACCTATAGAAAAATTTGGGATTAAGCTTATGTCTTTAGGATTTTTAATCCCGGAGGATGCCCCTGCCATCTGGAGAGGTCCGATAGTTATGCAGGTTACAACACAGTTTTTAAGAGATGTGGAATGGGGCGAGCTTGACTTTCTTGTTATCGATCTTCCTCCAGGAACAGGGGATATTCAACTTACATTAGTTCAAACCGTTCCGATAAATTTTGCCATAGTAGTTTCCACGCCTCAGGATATTTCTCTTATAGATGCGAAAAAGGCATTGGGCATGTTTGATAAGGTTAATGTTCCTGTTTTTGGCATAGTTGAAAATATGAGTTATTTTATATGTCCTCACTGCAATAAGCGCTCTGATATATTCAAACATGGCGGCGCCAAACAAGCCTCTGAAACATTAGGCGTTAATTTTCTGGGTGAAGTGCCCATAGTTGAAGAAATATGCGAACTCTCGGATAAAGGCGAACCCATTATGACAAAGGATATTCATCCGGAAGTAAAAGCCGTGTTTAATAAGATAGCGGATTCTTTAATTTTAAGATCGGAACAGAGAGTTAGTTTATAAAAACCTATTTTATAAAATAAAACAAAAGGGTATTTCAAATAAAATTAAAATTTAAGGGGGATTTATTAATTATGGCGAATGAATTTGTTTTAGCTTTTACGGATGCTAATTTTGAAAACGAGGTTTTAAAATCCGATAAACCGGTTCTTGTGGATTTTTGGGCTGTTTGGTGTGCTCCATGCAGAGCCGTTGCTCCCATCATAGATGAGATGGCGTCTGATTATAACGGCACCATAAAAGTGGGCAAAGTAAATGTTGACGAAAATCAGGTTATACCGAGTAAGTACGGGATACGGGGGATACCAACCGTTATTTTATTTAATAACGGAAAAGTTGTGGACCAAATAGTCGGTGCGGCGCCTAAAACCGCATTTAAACAGATGATAGATAGGGCTGTTGCTCATTAAGAAGTTCAATGTTAAACGGAAAAGATTGATCTAATGCAACATAGATAAGTAAAATTCCAATATTTATTAATAGATTTATTAATAGCTTAAAATTACCTCTTTTAATGACTTGCTTGTTGATTCTGTTACTGTAAAATTAAGATTATCTATTGTAAATTTTTCGCCCGGAACAGGTATTCTTCCAAGTTTATCCATTATAAAACCTGAAACGGTTTCATAATCGGCTTCCGGGTGCCTTTCTATTTTTAAGTTAAAAAGCTCCGATAATTCATTTAATGTTAATCTTGAATTTATTATATAAGTATTTTTCCCTATCTTTTTATACATAGGTTCTTCTTCATCGGTTTCGTCCCTAATTTCTCCGACTATTTCTTCAAGTATGTCTTCAAACGTTATTATCCCTGATGCCCCGCCATATTCATCCACAACTATAACCATTTGCTGATGGCTTTTTTGCATCTTAATCATTAGTGTCGATATTTTTAGCGTTTCGGGGATAAAAAGGGCAGGCTTAGCTATATCGCTTATTACTTTATCTACATTTTCCAAATTATAAATATCAAAAGCAAATGAAATACCTGATATGTTATCTACACGGTCTTTATAAACAGGTAATCTTGAATAATTTGATTCTATTAAGATTTGCCTTGCGGCCTTTACGCTTTCGTTTTCATCCACCGCTATCACATTAATAAGGGGAATCATAATATCTTTGACAGTTTTATCCCTAAAACCGAATATTCGTTTTATAATCTTTTTGTCATATTCTTTAAGTTCTTCTATATTGCCGCTTATTGTGAGGACCTTTATGAGTTCATCTTTGGTTAAAAATACATTTTTAGACTTACTTTTAAAAAGTATATTTAAAAATTTAGATAAAGCTATAAAAATAACATTAATCGGAAAGAATATAATTGAAAAAACTGCTATCAATGGAATACTTTTTAACATTAAATTGTTTGCATGTCTTCTATATACCATTTTCGGGATAATTTCACCAAAAATCACCATAACAGGCGTAAGAATAATTGCCACAATAAATGGAGTATAAGAGCGAGCATATTGATATATAATGGTTGTTGCCAGAATAGAAGCTGTCGTATAGGCAACATTATTGCCGATAAGGGATGTAGAAAATGTGCTTTCGGGTCTTTTTGTCATTTTAATCAAAAATCCGGCAAGTTTATTTCCCTGGGTTTCCATATGTTTTACTTTAATTTTGTCAAAACTTATGATGCCAATTTCCGAGCCGGCAAAAAATCCCTCGAAGAATATCGAGGCAATAATTATAATTATATAAATAAGATAAGTATTATTGAACATCGTATTCATCCTCTATTTCTCCGAATATTTCCTCAAGTAAGTCTTCCATAGTAACTATGCCTGCCATTTTTCCATATTCATTTATTACAATTGCAATATGAATCTTTTTTCTTTGAAGTTCCCTGAAAAGCTCCAGCGCATTCTTTGACGACGGTATAAAATAAGGTTTTATTAAAAAAGAGTTAAGAGTTCTTTTTTCCTCTCCAAGGTTATAGACTTTTGAGAGTATATTTTTAGCAAGGAGTATTCCAATGATATTGTCTTTCTCTCTAAAATATACCGGTATACGGGAAAAATGATTCTCCTCAATAAGTTTAATTGCCGTTAAGACAGGGGTATTCACATCTAATCCGAAAACCTTATCCCTCTTTGTCATAATATTGCCTGCTTTTAAATATGAAAGTTTTAAAAAATTTTTAATAAACTCATATTCTTTTTCTTTTATTTCACCTTCGGTTTTACCAATCTCTATTATCATTCTTAGTTCTTCGTTAGAAATAGCTTCATCCTTTTTTAGCTGAAACTGTTTTCCTTTGATTCCAATTTTCTCGATTAATAATTCCGTGTAAGATATAACAGGATAAAATATATGCGAAACGATTAAAGATAATTCTATTGGTTTTTTCAGAGCGATTATTTTTGGAATAATTTCGGCTAAAATAATAAGGGTAAGGGAGATTAATATAATGATATAAATTACAGATAGTTTGTGGAAATATCCGGTTAAGATTATCGCTCCGAAACTTGCGGCTATAACATTGGCTGCCATATTTCCGATTAAAATTATTACAAGAAATATGGATGATTTTCTTATCAGAAATATTACCTTATTCTTTTTTTTAAGGATTAGTTCATCTATGTCTCCCTGAGTTAATGAGAAAATAGAGGACTCCGAGATGGAAAAAATAGATGATATTGCGATAAATAAGATAAAAAATAGGAAATAAGAGATTAGATACATTAGCTAAATATATATATTAATTTTATTATAAATTAGAATTGTTCCGGTTGATTTTTATTTTTTTATGTAAAGATACAATGATAATCATAAGTGTCTAAAAGTTGCATCTTTAATGGGATATTCAATGCCGTTTTTCATAAACTTGGTCCAGTTAATCTCTTTTACGACACGCCCTATTTTTTTAATCCTAATCCCAAGCCTGTTCGATAAATTTAAAAGTTCCCCTTCGTTTTTATCGTCGGTTGTCCATAAAAGTTCATAATCTTCGCCAAAAGATATAATATTATCCATATATTTTTTAATTTTTAATAACCCTGCAATGCGTTTTAAATTTTCGTTGATAGGCAGTTCATCTATCCAAATTTCAGCCCCGTGTGGAAAACTAAGAATGTTAGAGATATCTTTGTATAAGCCGTCGCTAATATCAGTTAGGGAATTTGCAAGTTTTTTTGCAGCCAGTTCTTCGGCTAATTTAATTCTTGGAATGGGAAGTTTAAATTTGTTTATAAAATTTTCAATATATTTTTTTTTAAAATTTGTAAGATTAGTATAATTTTTATCGTTACGTTTCTTCTGTTTTTGTAGATAATACGACATCCATGAATTTCCAATCTCTCCTGAAATAAAAACCGCATCGCCTATTTTTGAATTACCCCTTTTTATAACATTATTATCCTTATAATCCCCGATAATAGTTATAGATACAGAAAATTCTGATGCCCGAGATATATTACCCCCTATAAGTGAAACCCTGTATTTCTTTGCAATATCAACAATGCCGTAAAGAGTTTCTTTGATATTTTCTTCATTTATATATTCGGGTATGAATAGTGATAAGGTAAATAAACGAGGAACGCCTCCCATTGCGGCTATATCGCTTAAATTTACCAGCAAAGACTTTGACCCTATTTCGTAAAAACTATAAAAATCAAGTGTAAAATGAACATTTTCCGTTATGTTGTCGGCGCTGATAAGCATGCTATTTTTATCTCTAAAAATAGCACAATCATCACCTATGGATTTAATAATTAGAGATTTATTAAATTTTTGAGTTATAAGGCTTATTTTTTCAATCTCACCTATTAACTTAGTTTCGTTAAGTTTTTCTTTTTTTTTCACCCTCAATTTTTGATTTATTTTACCGATTTAGATTTTGCCTTGTTGTCAGACTTTGGTTTTGAGTTAAAGGTTCCGACTATTGCATGTTTTATGACTTCGTCCATATGTTTAACCGGTATAAATTTCAAATTTTTCTTAACCAATTGGGAAATTTCATCAAGGTCCTTTTTGTTTCGTTCCGGTATCAAAATAGTTTTTATTCCCGCTCTTAAAGCAGCTAAAGACTTTTCCTTTAACCCCCCTATCGGAAGCACATTGCCTCTTAAAGTAATTTCGCCTGTCATAGCAATATCCTTTTTAACAGGTTTCTTTAATAAGGCTGAAATTAAGGATGTTGCCATAGTGATTCCTGCCGATGGTCCGTCTTTCGGTATTGCCCCTTCCGGTATATGAATATGAATATCATTTTTCTCGAATGTATCAGGCTTTATGCCAAGTTCGTCAGTTTTTGACCTTGCATAGCTAAGGGCGGCTTGTGCCGATTCTTTCATTACATCCCCAAGCTGACCCGTTAGCGATAACCCACCCTTTCCCTTGACAAGTACGGTTTCTATGTACAAAACTTCTCCTCCAAACGGGGTCCATGCAAGTCCCGTGGAAACACCTATTTCGTCCTTTTGTCTTTCCTCTTCGGGAAGGATTTTTATGGTGCCGAGATATTTATGAATATTTTTATTGGTTATAGTATATTTTTTGATTTTATTTTCGGCAATTAACTTTGCCACTTTTCTGCATACGGTTCCAATTTCACGCTCTAAGTTTCTTAAGCCAGCTTCTCTGGTATATCCGGCGATAATTGTTCTGATAGCGTTTGGTTTAAATTCGATGTAATCCTTTTTTAGTCCGTTTTCTTTTATTTGTCTTGAAATAAGATATTTTTCCGCTATTTTTTCTTTTTCTTCTATAGTGTACCCCGATAGATTTATAATCTCCATTCTGTCTCTAAGCGGGGACGGTATTGTATCGGCGACATTAGCCGTGGCAATAAACATAACATTTGATAAATCAAACGGGACATTTAAGTAATGGTCGGAAAATGAAAAGTTTTGTTCAGGATCCAATACTTCCAAAAGGGCGGAGGATGGATCGCCTCTGAAATCGGTGCCGATTTTATCGATTTCGTCTATCATAAAAACTGGATTATTTGTTCCGCCTTGTTTAATGCCCTGAATAACTCTTCCCGGAAGAGCGCCCACATAAGTTCTTCTATGTCCTCTAATTTCGGCTTCATCATGAACGCCGCCCAAGGAAACACGGATAAATTTTCTATTCATAGCCTTTGCAATAGATTTTCCAAGAGAGGTTTTGCCTACGCCAGGAGGTCCGATGAAACAAAGTATAGGTCCTTTCATTTTTTTATTAAGTTTTCTAACACTGAGATATTCAAGTATTCTTTCTTTAATTTTTTCTAAATCATAGTGGTCCTCGTCCAGTATCTTTTTTGCCGTTTCTATATTCAAATTATCCTTTGTCTTCTTTGACCATGGAACATCCGTGAGCCATTCTAAGTATGTCCTGACAGTTGACGCTTCGGCGGCATCCTGATGCATTGTTTCCAATCTTGAAAGCTGCTTTTCGGCTTCTTTTAAAACATCCGGAGGCATCTTAGCAGCGAGTATCTTTTCTCTTAATTCTGTTATTTCTTGAGTTTTTTCATCCGTTTCTCCTAATTCCTGCTTTATTTGCCTGAGCTGTTCTCTGAGAAAATAATTTCTTTGAGTTTTTGTCATTTCCTCTTTTGCCTGAGATTGTATTTTTGCCTGCATAGAAAGAATTTCTATTTCCCTCGCCAATATATCGTTGACTTTTTTAAGCCTTTCTATTTGATCTGGATTTTCCAGTATTTTTTGAGATTCTTCTACCTTTAATCCTAAATTGGATGCCACTATATCGGCGAGCCTCCCGGGATTGTTGACATTTTCCAGTATTATTAAAATATCTTGAGACGGAAGTCTTCCCAAAGAAACATATTTTTCGAGTTGTTCTTTTACATTTCGCATTAAAGCGTCAATGGTCGGTGTTATGTCAACAATATTTTCTTCTTTTATCTTTGATACTTTCACAAGATAAAACGGCTTTATTTGAACAAATGTCTCTATTTTAGCTTTTGATATACCCTGAACCAATATCTTAACTCTTCCATCGGGGAGCTTAAGCATTTTCATTATCATCGCGACAACCCCGACATCATAGATATCGTTCTGTGACGGTTCTTCTACGATAATATCTTTTTGTGCGGATAAAAGTATTAACCTATCTTTGGCAATAGATTCGTCAACCGCTTTAATGGATGCCTCTCTTCCGACAAAAAGAGGGATTATCATAAAAGGGAAAAGAACAAGATCTCTGATAGGGAGTAATGGGATAACATCGGGTATTTGGATTTCTTCGGCTAAATTGGGCTGGTCAACACCTTCATCTTCACCTTTGCCAATCACGATTGAACTGGCATTTAACTCTGTTTTACTTGTATTGTCTGATAAATTTTCAAAATCTTTTTGATTTGTGTTATCCATATTCACTAACTCCTGTATAAAAGATGTATTAATAGAATCTATAACTATACGTTATTATTATACTATAATATTCCTCTATTTTGTTTTATTTGTTTATTTATGATTATAAATTATAATAATTATTGTAATTAAAGTTTATGTTTTTATTTTATATATTATGTTATATATTTATTATAATCTAATATAATCTAAGATTATAATTTAAGATTCATCATAATGAATGGGTATTCCAATCTCCGAATGGAGAAAGATATCACTTAATTCGAAACTTATTTTTAAAACCCCGTTGGATAAAACAGCCTTAACGAAATGTTTGGCAGGGCTTATCGGTAGAAGTATAAATTTTTCAAACTTGCCAAATCTTCTTTCCATACAAAAAAAATTAATATTAGAGTTTGTTTTAGGTTCAAGTTTCCACATTATTGCCAGAATGTTATCACGAACACCAATGGCAATGTTTTCCTTGGAAACTCCGGGAAGTTCTATTTCCACCACTAATTTACTGCGATTTATATAGGTGTCTATGGGCGGTCCGTTTGTTTTAAAAGAGTAAGCTAATTCCTCGAGTGAGAAAGATCCAAAAAGATAATTAAATAATCTTTCGACCTCTTTTTTGAATTTTGTTATCTTTTTATTAAAATTTTCATTCTCATCAAAAAAATTCATATCATTGTTCCTTCTAATGATAGGCTAATATCAAAAAATATCATAATCATAATTATATATCAAACTGCTAAATATCAAAATAAATAAATATCAAAACGAATTAAACAAAATCTAGTTTTTTAATAAAATCGATAAGTCCACTCCTTATTTCAGTATTTTTTAGCCCATATACTATTTGGGCTTTAAGCAAGTCGAGTTTATTTCCGCCGTCGTATCTTACTCCCTCGAATTCAAGGGCGTAAACCGGCTGGATGGAAAGAAGGGATTTAATGGCATCGGTAAGTTGAATTTCTCCGCCCTTACCCGGTTTTGTTTTACTGATAAAATTAAAAATATCGGGCATTAAAATGTACCTGCCTATTATAGCGAGGTTAGAAGGGGCTTCGTTGATTTCAGGTTTTTCAACAAGGTCTTCGACTTTAAATAGCCCTTTTTCTATTTCCTTTCCCTGTATTATTCCATATTTTGAAACATCCTCGTCCTGAACCTTCTGAACGGCTAAAATAGAATACCTGTAATTTTTATATATATCTATCATTTGTTTCATTACAGGAACATTGGAATCTATTATATCATCGCTCAGAACTACCGCAAACGGTTCTTCTCCAACCATATTTTGAGCGCATAAAATTGCATGTCCCAAACCTAATGCCTCTTTTTGTCTGGTATATGTGAGGTTGATACGATCGGAGATATCATTGACGGATTTCAACAAATTGTGTTTCCCCTTTTCCTTTAACATAATTTCATGTTCGATTGATCTATCGAAGTAATCCTCTATGGCGGTTTTTCCTCTGCCTGTTACAATGATTATGTCATTGATTTTTGCGTTTATACATTCTTCGACGCCGTATTGTATTAATGGCTTATCAACTAACACTAACATTTCTTTGGGGATAGATTTTGTGATAGGCAAAAGTCTTGTTCCAAGACCTGCGGCCGGAAAGATTGCCTTGTTTACCTTCATCAAATTGATACCTCCGTTTCTTTTGTCGATTAACTTTAGTTTAAAATTTAATATATCATAAAAATTAAATTTTTAAAAATTAATTAACCCATGATTTTTTATTTTTTTTTGATAATAATCTTAGATTATGTTAAAATTTAAAAGTAAAACTATTTATTAAATTTATTAAGCACATTTATAATAAGGCGTGAGGAGGATTAATAAAAAAAAATGGATAAAAGATATTCTCAGGTTTTTAAGGCTTTAATTTTTGTGGCAGCGGTTGTTATCGTCTCAATTTTAATAGTTAAAATTCCTTCTTTGTTGTGGAAAAACGGTGTTAAAAAATCTGGGAACGAAGCTATGTCTCCCCAATTTTCTGTTTCGAGTTTAAATTATCCCGGCAAGACCCTGTCTCTTAAAAATTATAGAGGCAAGATTGTTCTTTTAAATTTTTGGGCTACATGGTGCCCCCCTTGCAGACATGAAATACCAAGGCTTGAAAAATTTTATAAATTGCATAAAAAAGACGGTTTCGTTATTATCGGTCTTTCCGTCAACAATCAGGGGGAAAAATATGTGATGCATTTTGTAAAAACCTTTAAAGGCGGCATAATAACCTATCCAATCGGCATGGCAAATCATTCTATTGAAACAGCATATGGGAATATATACGAAATTCCTCAATCATTTTTTATAAATAAAAAGGGGCATGTCGTTGCCCATTTTACGGGGGAATTACCGCCGGGTTATTTGAGTTACGAATTCAATAAAATAAACAAGAAAAGTTAGATAAATTAAATAAAGTTCAATACGGAGAGATGGCCGAGTCCGGTTGAAGGCGATTGACTCGAAATCAAACGGAGTTCAGCGAAGCTCATTGTAGGCGTAAGCTTACCGGGGGTTCGGAAACGGAGTTCAGCGTAGCTCATCCCTCCCTCTCCGCCATCAATATGGGATATGGAATTTTTAATTTACGATTACATAAATATATATAAAGCATTATTTTTTAACGGAGAGATGGCCGAGTCCGGTTTAAGGCGATTGACTCGAAATCAATTGTAGGCGTAAGCTTACCGGGGGTTCGAATCCCTCTCTCTCCGCCAGTTAAAATGCTATATAAGTATGCTCCTCTCTTAAGCTGGTTTTTATGAAATTTAAATATGATTTAGAGTATATTTTAAAGATTACAAAATTAGATAAAGACAAGGTGGGTGAATTGCTGAAATATTTTGCCGAACTTCCTTTAATGGCAAAACTCGAGGTGTTTTATACAAGCAAACTTATAGAAGAAGAAGATGAGTTTGCTTTTTTGCAACACTACTTTGACAAACAAAAAACGGCAGAATATGGATTTGCTTTGTTTCTTCTTTCCATTGACAGATTATTTTTATTAGAAAATAAAGATACCGAAAACAAAAACCTTTCTTCATATAAACTTAAAAAAATTTCTATGATAAAATCGCTTAGGAATTCAGAAAATGGAAAAGATTTCTGAAAATAAGAATTATAAAAATGTTTTAAAATTCACAGATGGACTTTTATGAATAAATTTTGTAAAAGTGTAAAAAATGTAATATATTAAAAATAAAACAAAAAATAAAACAGATAATTATTTAAAAATAAATTTTTAGCCGGCTTTAGTAATCGGGGAGCTTAGCATATTATGTCTCCAAACGGGTTTTATATATCTGCGGCAAAGAGAAATTCCGGGAAAACTACTTTATCCATTGCCATCTGTCGTTTGTTAAAGCAAAAAAACTTCACAGTCCAGCCCTTTAAAAAGGGTCCAGATTTTATAGATCCTATGTGGCTTGGTATTGCTTCACAAAAAAACTGCTATAATCTTGATTTTTATTTTCTTTCCAAAAAAAAGATCGTCAAACATTTTATGGAACGCTCGGCAGAGTCAGATATAAGCATTGTCGAGGGTAATCACGGCTTATATGATTCGACAGACCTTTACGGCAGGACATCCAACGCCTCTTTGGCAAAACTTTTATGTTTGCCGGTAATACTTGTTGTCGATGTCAGCGAGATTAATCGCAGCATCGTTCCGATGATTCTTGGATTTAAAGATTTTGATAAGAATTTAAAATTAAGCGGTTTATTATTAAATAAAGTTCACAGTAAAAGGCATGAAAAGAATCTGATAAGAGCTATAAAATATTATACCGATGTAAATGTTGTAGGCGCTGTTCCTAATATAGCCGAAGTTTCAATCAAACAGCGTCATCTCGGACTCGTATCCACTCTTGCCAAAGGAGAGCTTAATGAGTTGATAGAAAAAATAACCGGGATGGTTTCCGGTTATATCGATATTTCGGCTATTCTTAAAATGTCAAATGTTACTGCCGGTAAAATGGCTAAAAAAATAGGCAGCCCGGTCAATCCGTTTTTTGATTCGGATAATTCAAACGCCGCAGGTGAACATATAAATATAAGCGCGTCTAATGCGGCGCCGCTCCATACCGATAATGGCAATCATAATATTAACAATATTAATAACATCATTAATAACATTCCTAATCGCAAAAAACGATTAAAAATCGGCATTGCCTTAGATAACGCTTTTAATTTTTATTATAATGAAAATCTTGAGGAGCTAGAGGCTCTTGGCTCCGAGCTTGTTTTTTTCTCTCCATTAAACGATCAGGTTTTGCCTGATGTTGACGCAGTTTACATAGGCGGCGGTTTTCCCGAAGTGTTTGCTCAGGCGCTTGAGGCTAATCATAGCATAAGGATAGACATAAAAGAAAAGGTAGAAGAAGGCTTACCCGTGTATGCCGAATGCGGCGGTCTTATGTATTTGTGCAGGAGCATTACACATAACGAAACAGAAAGCGCAATGGTCGGCATTATCGATGCGGACGTTAAATTAACTAAAAAACCCAAGGGCCATGGATATACTATGCTTAAGCCCTTAAATTACTCCCGTGATTCATGGCAATGGCATCAGAAAGTCAGAACGTTAAAAGGACATGAATTTCACCACTCGTTTTTGGATAACATGCCCGATGCCTGTTTTGGCTTTAATATTATAAGAGGTTACGGCGTCAACGGCTCAAATGATGGAATTATATACAAAAATGTGCTGGCAAGTTTTACCCATGTTTATTCTAAAGCTTCTCCTTCATGGTTTAAAAAATGGGTTTCTTTTATAAAAGACCACAATAAGCTTTTTTTTAATACTCCATTTTGAAAATGATAACTTTTATCGGCATATTAAATATTATTTTTTGCAATTGGATTAATTCTCCTACCCTCAAGCCGCTTAAATACTACATTATGTGGTTTTCAATCAAATAAAATGCAAATGAATAAAAACTAAATTAATTTTTTATTTTTTTAATTTTTTTTCTTGACAATACGTAGTTAAAAGATGTATAAGGAGAACATAGGTTAATAAAAAATATTTATATTATCAATAATAAAAATTAAGTAATAATAATTATTATATGCTTGTATATGTCTACTAGTGATTTTATTTTAAGCGCATAATATTTTGTGTATTTTTGTGTGTCTTTTTAACCAAGTTGATTATTAATTATGGAGGTCCCTTAAAATGAGCAAGAAATATCAAACCCCCCTTTTAGACGAGCTAAAAAATGGTAAATGGCCAAGTTTTGTCAACGAAATCGAAAAAGCAGCGGAAAAGAGCGAAATGACCGAAGATCTTCTGGGGCAGGTTGAGCAGTCCTATAATGAAAAAGCCGGCCACTGGAAGCATGGAGGAATGGTAGGCGTTAAAGGTTACGGATCAGGTATTGTAGGAAGGTTTTCGGACCTTCCGGAGAAATACCCTGGGGTGAAAGAATTTCATACGATTCGTATAAACCAACCGTCTGGTTTTTTTTACACGTCCGATATTCTGAGGAAGATAGTAGATATAGGGGAAAAGCATGCCTCCGGCCTTTTTAACTTTCATGGATCGACCGGCGATATCCAGATACTGGGTGCAAAAACATCCGAGCTTGAGACCATCTTTCAGCAATGCGTGGCGCACGGGTTTGATCTTGGAGGCAGCGGTTCGGCATTAAGAACGCCTTCATGTTGTGTCGGCATGGCAAGGTGTGCAAAAGCAAATTATGATACCATGCATATATGTTATAATATTACCCAAGCTTTTCAAGACGAGATGCACCGTCCGATATTTAATTACAAGTTTAAGTTCAAATTTTCCGGCTGCGGAAACGATTGCACTGCATCTATTGCAAGGGCAGATATGTCTGTTATAGGCACATGGAAGGACAATATAAGGATAGATCAGGATATGGTCAAAGAATACGCCAAAAAGATGAATCTGCATAAATATGTTTTAAGTAAATGCCCGACGAAATGTATGAGCTATGACGAAAACGGCCTTAAGATTGACGATTCAAACTGTACGAAGTGTATGCACTGTATAAATGTAATGCCTAAAGCCCTGCGTCCAGGGATCAAGGGTGGGGCGACGATACTTCTCGGCTCAAAAGCGCCTATGGTTTCAGGTCCCCGTCTTTCAATGGTTTTGGTGCCATTTTACGATGTCGCCGAAGATGCCAAAAACGATTACCAGTGGTTTAGGGATCTTATAGAAAAAATATGGGAATTCTGGGATGAATATGGTGTCAGTAGGGAAAGAATTGGGGAGTTAATCCAGAGGGTTGGGATAGGCAACTTTATTGAAGCCATAGGGCTTGAACCGCTTCCGGAAATGGTTTCCAGTCCAAGGGGAAACCCGTTTGTATTATACGAAGAATATGTGGAAGCAGATGAAGGGCAGGGTGAATCTGTTTAACGACAATAATAAATAATAGCTATTTTCTATCTCTATTTTTGTGAATTTTGTGAATAAATATCATATCTTAAATTCGTAGGAGGTTTTATTATGCCTGATGTTTCTGGAACAAAAAGGATTACGGATGTCGGTCCTCATGATTATCATGATTTCTTGCATCCTGTTATTAAGAATAATTACGGAAAGTGGAAATATCATGAATTATTGAGCGCAGGTCACATGGTTCATGTTTCTGAGACAGGGGATAAGATTTACTCCGTTAGGGTTGGTTCTCCAAGGCTTGTCAGTGGATCGTTTATAAGAAATCTGTGCGACCTTGCCGATAAATATTGCGGCGGATACTTAAGATTTACGACAAGAAATAATGTGGAGTTTTTGCTTGATAAGGAGGAAAATATAGAACCGCTGATGAATGATATTAAAAAGTTAAATCTTCCTTTAGGAGGCATAGGAAATGTTGTTGCAAACATTGTCCATACGCAGGGGTGGATACACTGCCACACAGCGGCTTCGGATGCATCCGGCGTAACCAAATCTCTGATGGACGATCTTTATGAGTATTATGTCGATGCCAAGCTGCCCGCAAAAGTAAGAATAGCTTTTGCATGCTGTCTTAACATGTGCGGAGCTGTCCACTGTTCCGATATTGCAGTGCTGGGAATACACAGAAGACCGCCGAAGCTGCTCCCCGATAAGATAGTAAATCTCTGTGAAGTTCCAAGTACCATAGCATCGTGTCCTACCAATGCAATCAGACCGGATTCATATAACGGAAAGCCAAGTGTGAAGCTTATTGAAGAGGCATGCGTTTTCTGCGGTAACTGTTTTACGGTCTGCCCGGGCATGCCTATTGCCGATCCTTTGAACGATGGGGTATCCATTTGGGTGGGTGGTAAGGTATCCAATGCCAGAACCAAACCTTCGTTTTCAAAGCTTGCAGTACCGTTTTTAGAAAATGACCCACCTCGCTGGCCTAAGGTTGTAGAGGCTGTTAAAACAATACTTGATGCTTATAAAAACGGCGCAGAGAAAGGTGAAAGAGTCGGTGAATGGATTGAAAGAATAGGTTGGCCTAAATTCTTTAACATTACTGGATTTAAATTTACAAAATATCATATTGACGATTTCAGGCTGGGTGAAACGACGATGAACTATTCTGCTCAAGTTAGACAGTAATGTTACAGTAATGTTATAGAATAGTATTAAACAATAATATTTTAGCTTTATTTATAACGATAGTGATGCAGAGCTTTATATAACTACCAAACGGAGGTTTGAAATGACAGATGAAACTAAGACTCAACTAGAAGAAGCCATTGTTAACCTTATTAAGGAGTTCACAAATAAAAAAAGATTTAAGCCAGGCGACATAGTTAAGGAGATGGAGGCTAAGTTTTCGGCAAAAGGCGTTACAAAGGATGATGTTAAAGCTGCCATCAGGGATCTTGCCGATTCAGGTCGCTTGATATACGGTTATGCGGGGGGAAGTTTCCTATCGCTCCCTGAGTAAAGTAAATAAAATAAAGTAAAGTAAATAAAGAGACCAAAAACTATTAAATAATAAATAAAATAAAGACTATAGGTGAGTAAAAAATATGGCTGTTGAGATTAAAAAGATAAAAAGAGCAATTGGCGGCAGGCAATTCGGGGCATCCAGCGTTATGGAGCAGTCTTCCTTGCGTCCGAGCTATGTTCAAAAAAAACCTCCATGTATGGACAACTGCCCTAACAGTGAAAAGATACGGGAGTATTTGCAGTTCATTGCGCAGAGCGAAGCATACGGCAGAGAGATAGATGATTCGATAAGGGAGGGGTTTTATATACTTACCGATACAAATCCTCTTCCGGCGGTTACGGGACGGGTCTGTCCGCATCCGTGCGAAACGGCGTGCAACAGGACGGCAAAAGACGCCGCTGTTGCAATAAATGCCGTTGAAATGTTTATCGGTGATTTCGGAATCGAAAATAAGCTGCCGTTAAGAAAGCTTACAGATGAAAAAAGAAAAGAAAAGGTTGCGATTGTAGGTAGCGGACCGGCAGGTTTAAGCTGCGCCTATCAGCTTGCAAGAAGAGGTTATAATGTTACCGTTTTTGAAATATTCGAAAAGGCTGGAGGAATGCTTCGTTACGGGATACCGCGTTTTCGTCTCCCTAAAAATGTTCTTGATGCAGAAATTGAGAGGATAAAAGATCTTGGAGTTGAGTTCGTATTTAATTCCCCTATCGGAAAAGATATATCGCTTGACCGCCTTAAAAAAGAGTTTGATGCGGTGTTTATCGGTATAGGGGCATATAATAATATCTCTCTTGGCATAAATGAATCAGGAATTTCGAATGTTTTCAGCGGTCTTGAGTTTTTAAAGCGTGTCAATAGCGGTGAGATGTCGGATCTCGGTTCTCATGTTATAGTTGTCGGAGGTGGGGATTCAGCAATGGATTGTGCAAGGACCGCTCGCAGGTTGCCAACGACGAAAAAAGTGACTGTTGTCTATAGAAGGGGCAGGGAACAGATGCCTGCAAATCCTGAGGAAGTTAGTGCTGCTATGAAGGAAGGTATTGATTTTAAGTTTATGGCTGCTCCGATTAATATCGATGAAAAAGGCGATAGGACTCTATCCGTTGCTTTTCAGCCGACAAAATTAGGTGAAAAGGATGCCTCAGGTAGGGCGCAGTTTATTATGGCAGAGGGCGATCCGACGTTTACTCTCGAATGCTCGGCGCTGATAGCCTCCTGCGGCCAGAAGCCAAATTTTGCCGGTTTTGAAGATATCAGTAAAGTTTTAAAAAGAGGTTATCTAAATATTGACGATAAAGGCTTGATAGAAGGGGAATCAAATGTGTTTGCCGGAGGGGATGCAATAGGATTCTGGCTTGTAACTCAGGCGATCGGTTCCGGAAATTCCGCCGCCTTTTCAATACATGAAAGATTGAGCGGCGAGCCTGTTCCAGTGGATAAAAGACTGATAGTAAATTCTAAGGATATGCACTTGGAATATTATGAGCCGAGTGAGAGACATGAAAGGCGGGAAAGAGAGATAGCTGAAGTTAATGGCGACTTTCAGACGATTGTTTATGGATTATATAAGGAAGAATTTGTGCAGGAAGCCAAAAGATGCCTGAGCTGCGGCTTATGCTACGATTGCGGGAACTGTTTTATGTATTGTTCTAAAGGGTGCATAAAAATGCTTCAAAAAGGTCAGCATTATGAATTCCATTTGGAGACATGCAACGGCTGCGCTAAATGCTTTGAAACTTGCCCCTGCGGCTATATTGAAATGAGTTAAAATCAAAACTTAATCTTAATCTTAATCTTAATATTAATTACATTAATTATAGAAAAGGAGGATATGAACTATGCCGTCTTTTGAGTTTAGCGGTAAGGTAATCGAAACTGATGATGAAGGATACTTACAGAACCTTGACAACTGGAATAAGGAGATAGCCGTATATCTTGCTAATGAAGAAAATATCGAGCTTACTGAAAGGCACTGGGAGTTAATTAATTGGGTAAGGGACTATTTTATGAAATTTCAGGTTGCTCCTGCGATTAAGTCTCTTGTAAAAGAGGTGGGAAAGCTTGAAAATATTGAGGACAAAAAAGAGGCAAATAAGTTCGTTTATGAGCTTTTTCCCGAGGGTCCCGCTAAACAGCTTGCCAAGATAGCGGGTCTTCCAAAACCTACGGGTTGCGTATAATGTTGCGTATAATAAAAATATGTGCCTCAATGGAGGATTAAAGGAGGTTCAATTATGGTTGATTTAAACTTCTTAAGCGGCGTGTATGTTTTGTTAACATATTTTGCCGGTGCTATTTTTATAATTGGCGTTTTGATTAGAATAATCGTGTATGCCAATACGCCGATGCCTGTAAAAATCCCCCTTACACCTGCTCCTCTGACAAAAGCCGGTTCGGTCGGAAGGGTTGCAAGCGAGGTTTTATTATTTAAGAGTTTATTTAGAGCAAATAAGCCTACATGGGTTGCCGGATATATTTTTCATGTTTCGTTCATTTTGCTTATATTACTTCATTTTGCCCGTCATTTTGTTTACCATCATCCATTGCCGCAATGGTATCCGGTCTTTGTCGATGCAGGCATCTTTTTTGGTATTTTGATGTTTCTTTCATTGTTTTATCTGCTTCTTCGCAGAATGATCGTTGACAGGGTGAGAATTATCTCTCTTTTTTCGGATTATTTAATACTTATTATTTTAATGATGATTGCCATTGCAGGATTATCAATGAATTTTTTAATCTCTGCCCATGCTCTTACCAAAATAGATAACAGGCTAGATCCGTTTATTAACGGCATTGCCACATTTCATCCTATAAATATTCCAGCTAATCCATATTTTCTTGTCCATTATTCATTAATCCTTTTACTTGTCATATATATACCCTTTAGCAAAGTGATGCATTTTGTCGGCATATTTTTCAGTCCTACTCGTTATATGACGGATAACCCAGAGGAAGAAAGATATTATAAGCCCGATGCAGAAGATTTAAGCCTTTGAGTAAAAAATAATAAAGATAAACAGGAGGCAAGGCAATGGCTAAAACAAAAACAGCTTATAAAGTTCCTGTATTGACAGGCGAAATCAAGGTTCCTAAGGTTGTTCCGGGCGCAAGCGCTTACGAAAAGATGTATCATGGTGAAAATGACGATATGACCGCGCTCGGTTTTCCTGCATCGCTGGAAGATGGTTGGGAAACTAAAGCAGTAGGAATTTTTAAGCAACTTTTAACTCATAATAAAGCTCTAAAGGATTATATGGATATCTGCGTGAGGTGTGGCGCATGTACCGATAAATGCCAGTTTTTTTTGGGTACCGGCGATTCGAACAACATGCCTGTCGGCAGAGCCGAATTAATGAGAAAGGTTTACAGATATTATTTTACGCCTGCAGGGGGTCTTTTTAAAAGTTTGGCAGATGCCGAGCCTTTTAGCGAGCGGATGATTAAAAAATGGTTTACATACTACTACCAGTGTTCCGAATGCAGAAGGTGTTCTTATTACTGTCCGTATGGAATAGACACTGCGGTAATAACAATGGCTGCAAGGGATATTATGGACGGCATAGGTCTCGGGCAAAAATACTCTACCCAAATAATTAATAAAGTTTTCAAAATAGGAAACAATCTGGGCATTCCTCCGGCTGCGCTCCGAAATACCCTTGATGATCTCGAAGAGGAGATGAAAGACGCCACGGGGAAGGATGTTAAGATCCCTATGGATGAGGAAGGCGCTGAAGTTCTTCTTGTTCCGCCATCCGCAGATTTTTTTGCTATGCCTCATATGGAATCTTTAGCGGGTTATGCAAAGGTATTTTATAAAGCAGGCATAAGCTGGACGGTATCTTCTTATGCATCGGAAGCCGCTAATTTTGGTATGTTTATCGGGAATTACAAGAATACAAAGGAAATAAATAAAAGGGTATGGGATGAGGCAAGAAGACTGAAAGTTAAAAGGGTTATAGTTGGTGAATGCGGACATGCATGGAGGGCCTTATACAATTACAGTAATACAATGAACGGACCGTTTGATTTTCTTGATAACAAATATAGACAGCCTGCGCATATCTGCGATTTTACGCTCGGTCTTATTAAAGACGGGGTCATTAAAATGGATCCGTCGGCAAACGACGACAAGATAGTTACATATCATGATTCCTGCAATGTTGCGCGGGCGTCGAGGATAGGCGAAATGCCGGGAGGTCAATTTACTGTACCGAGAGAACTAATAAAAGCATGCGCCAATCATTTTTTTGAATTGAGGGATGGGGCTAACAGGGCACAGACTTACTGTTGCGGCGGCGGCGGCGGAATACTAACCGATGAAGTAATGAATGTAAGGATTGCAGGTTCAATGCCCAAAATGCAGGTTATTAAGGAAGTAATGGATAATAATGGCGTGAACTTCCTTGCATTAATATGCGCAATTTGCAAGACCCAATTTACGAAAATGTATCCGTTATATGGTTTTGATGCGGAAATGGTGGGGGGCGTACATCAGCTTGTAAGCTCGGCTATAGTTCTTTAAATTTTTTGTTTAATAAATTTAATTTAATAATAATAAATATAAATGTAACTAGTAAATAAGGAGGGTAAATGAAATTTGGTATATTAATAAAAGAAAGCCCTTATAACTTTCAAGCTTTCGATACTGCTTATAATTTTGTCAAAGCCGCAATAGAAATGGGGCATGAGATCATAGGCATATTCTTTTACGATGATGCCGTATATGCGGGGAATAAGTATTTAGAGCCGCCTCAGGGCGACAGAAACATAAAATCGTATATGGACGATCTAAAATCAAGGGGGGTTAGATTAGTGGTTTGCGTTGCAGCCGGAAAAAGGAGAGGGCTGACGCAGGATACCGTGAGCGAATCTGCGGAAATATCGGGATTGGGACAGCTCCTTGAATTATCGATAGAATCCGATAGACTGGTCACATTCTAATTTTTATTCCATTTACATTTCTAAGAACTATCTCGGTTTGCTTTCTAAAGTTTACTTTAAAATAAGGAGGAAATTCAATGGAGGACCAAAAGTCAAAAGCTAAAATTATGTTTTTATGCAAGACCGCTCCTTACGGAACTATTTATGAGCAGGAAGTCATAGAAGCTATGATTATGTTCAGTTCGTATGAACAAGACATCAGGGTTGCTTTTATCGGGGACGGTGTGTTTTCTTTAAAAAAAGGACAGAATCCCTCTTTAATAAATATCAAAAATTTTGCCCAGACATATCTTGTTCTTATAGACGACTTTGAGGTATCTCATTTATATGTCGAAAAAGAATCGCTTGACGAAAGAGGTATGAAAGAAGAAGATCTTCTCACAGAGGTTGAGGTGTTGCAAAGAGCCGACCTAATAAGCAAAATAGACGAGATGAAGGTCGTATTGCCGTTCTGACATATATCATTTATATATAATATAATACTTTTTAAATTTTAAATTACACGTAGCCAAATAAGTTATAATTATAAATAAATATGAGGTGAATTACAAATGCAAATGCTTAATATAATAAAAAAATCTCCTTACGAAACATCTTCTTTAAGTAATTGTCTTAAATATATAAAAACAGGAGATGTAATTCTTTTTACCGAAGACGGGATTTATGCCGCAAAAAAGGGCGGGATGTTTGAAAAGTTTGTTTCCGATGTTTCACAAACCTGCTCCATATACTATCTATTTCCAGATACCGAAGCAAGAGGCATTAAAAGCGATGAGATAATTTCTATTGCTAAGCCGGTAGATTACCAGGGTTTTGTGGCTCTTGTAGCTAATTCTTCTAAATCTATTACATGGTAGCGATATTTTTAGTTAAGTCTTAATGTCATGTATAATGGTAAATAACATTCCGCATTTCTTCTTTTTGTTTCTCTCTTTTTCATAATATTATGATTATAACCCGCCTCTGGCATAAGATATTAGTTAATAAAAAAATTTTAATAAAAAAATTATTGACATTTTAAGTAAATAATATTAATAATAATAGACTAAATTAATTGCAAGGGGCAAAGGTTAAGCAAAATATCCATAAACTACCTTATTTTTATGCCTGTTTTTATTATATGCGGAGGAAAATATGGCATTAGTAAATCCACATGGAAAAGAAAAAAGATTAAAACCGTTACTTTTATCCGGACCAGAACTTAAAGAAGCAAAAGAAAAGGCTAAAACACTTAAAAAACTGCCTATGACTTCAAGAGAAACATCGGACTTAATAATGATGGGCATTGGCGCGTTTACCCCATTGGAGGGATTTATGGGGAAAAACGACTGGAAAGGTGTTTGCGATAATTTTACTATGGAAGACGGGACATTCTGGCCTATTCCTATTACTCTTTCGGCTACCAAGGAAATAGCCGATGAAATTAAAATAGGTGAGGATGCGGCGCTTGTGGACTCAGAAACCTTGGAAATTATGGGGATGATTAAAGTAAACGAAAAATATTCGATAGATAAAACATATGAATGCCAAAAGATATTCAAAACAACCGATACGGAACATCCAGGTGTTCAAAAGGTTATGGCTCAGGGAGATATTAATATTGCGGGAAAAGTTAAAGTTTTAAGCGAAGGTTCTTATCCCGTCGAGTTTAAAGAAATATATATGCGTCCAGCAGAGGTAAGAAAATTATTCGAAGAAAAGGGCTGGAATACCATTGCCGCTTTTCAGACAAGAAATCCTATGCACCGCTCGCATGAATATCTTGCAAAAGTTGCAATAGAAACTACGGACGGTGTTTTAATCCATCAGCTTGTAGGTAAATTAAAACCGGGCGATATACCGGCGCAGGTTAGAGCCGTTGCCATTAATACTTTAATTGATAAATATTTCGTTAAAAACACGATTGTTCAGGCGGGTTATCCGATGGAAATGAGATATGCGGGTCCGAGAGAGGCGCTTCTTCATGCTGTTTTTAGGCAAAACTACGGATGTTCACACTTGATTGTCGGAAGGGATCATGCAGGCGTGGGAGACTATTATGGACCATTCGATGCGCATAAAATATTCGATGAAATTCCAAAAAATGCGCTTGAATTAAAACCATTTAAAATGGACTGGACATTTTATTGCCACAAGTGCGACGGCATGGCATCCACCAGAACCTGTCCCCACTCGAAGGAAGACAGGCTTACTTTAAGCGGGACTATGCTTAGAAAACTTTTATCCGAAGGGAAAGAGGTGCCTGAGCATTTTTCAAGACCCGAGGTTTTGGAAATATTAAAGGAGTATTATGCGTCCCTTGCAAAAGAAGATAAGATTGAGGTTAAACTGCACAAAGCAGCAAAGGGTGAAATATAAAAATAATAATATCCCTTCATTCCCCTCCCTTTAAGGGAGGGGTTGGGGAGGGTAAATACCACATTGTTTTATTTAATAAATAATATATTAATTGAGGAGGTATGAAAATGCCAAGTTTT
Organism: bacterium; assembly: GCA_021798015.1. GTDB lineage: Bacteria > SZUA-79 > SZUA-79 > Acidulodesulfobacterales > Acidulodesulfobacteraceae > Acidulodesulfobacterium. Next base: position 10,238 of record JAJZYP010000006.1, on the reverse strand, counting down.
GTAATTACGGAAAAATGCGATGGTTGTAAAGGGAGAGATAAGACTGCGTGTCAGTATATCTGTCCTAATGATCTTATGGTTCTTAACAAGGATATTATGAAGGCTTATAATCAAGAGCCTGACCAATGCTGGGAGTGTTACAGCTGTGTAAAAATATGTCCTCAGTCTGCTATCGAGGTGAGAGCCTATCAGGATTTTGCCCCGCTGGGTTCATCGGTTATTCCGATGCGCGGTTCCGATTCGATAATGTGGACGATAAAATATCGGAACGGCAAGATTAAAAGATTTAAATTTCCGATTAGAACCACACCTGAAGGAGGTATTGACCCTTATCATGGAATGCCCGAAGTAAATGAGGGAGATTTAAAAAGTGAACTGCTATGCACTGAGGCAGGTAAGACGCTTGCCGTCCCAAAAAAATAATATAAAAATTAATTAAATTTTTTTGCAATTAAAACTAAATTTATAAAATAAGGGGATGATTTGTTATGGCTGAACAAAAAGGTTCAATGACAAGCACTGATGTTTTAAATAATTATACAATAGAAGAAGTAAATACCGACCTTTTATTAGTGGGCGGCGGTATGGCAGGATGCGGCGCTGCATTTGAAGTAAAAAAATGGGCTCCGAAAGATATGAAAATAACCTTAGTCGAAAAGGCTGCAATCGAAAGAAGCGGAGCGGTTGCAATGGGACTTTCGGCAATCAATACATACCTTGGAGATAATACGCCGGAAGATTATGTAAAAATGGTTGCAAACGACCTTATGGGTATAGTTAGAGAAGACCTTATTTATGATGTAGGCAGACATGTTGATTCTTCCGTTAAACTATTTGAGAAATTCGGTCTTCCAATATTTAAAGAAGACGAAGAAGATACCAGAACTATCGAAGAAGGGGCCAGACCGCTCAGGGCAGGAAAATGGCAAATTATGATTCATGGCGAATCTTACAAGGTTTTGGTTGCCGAAGCGGCAAGAAAGGCCCTTGGCGATGAAAATATTTACGAAAGGGTTTTTATAACAAGGCTTCTTATGGACGAAAAGCATGAAAACAGGGTTGCAGGCGCAATAGGCTTTAGCTTAAGGGATGCAAAGATTTACATATTCAAGGCAAAAGCCGTAATAATGGCATGCGGAGGTACTGTTAACGTCTTCAGACCAAGATCTCAGGCAGAGGGTATGGGAAGAACATGGTATGCGATATGGAATGCCGGTTCTACGTATGCTATGGGATATGAGGCCGGAGCAGAAATGACAACAATGGAAAACAGGTTCGTTCCTAACCGGTTTAAAGACGGTTACGGTCCTGTCGGAGCCTGGTTTACTCTGTTCAAATCCAGGGTTTTAAATGCCCACGGTGAAGATTATATGCAAAAGTGGGGAGAAATGCTTAAGGATTATCCGCCTTACGGGCTTGCCCATGTTCCTGCGACTTGTCTTTGGAACCATGTTATGCTTAAGGATTGGCTGGAGGGTAATGGCCCATTTTATATGAACACCTCGGGGGCAATGAAGGCCCTTTTTGAAACCCTTCCCGAAAAAAGGAAGAAATCGCTTGAGGCGGACGCATGGGAAGATTTTCTTGACATGACGGTTGCTCAGGCGGGACTCTGGGCTGCAATGGATATAGATCCTCAAGAGACAAATTCCGAAGTTATGCCGACAGAACCGTATTTCCTTGGTTCGCATGCGGGGGCTTGCGGAATGTGGGTTAGCGGTCCAGCCGATGTATCGCCTAAAGAGTGGCACTGGGGTTATAACCGTATGACAACCGTTAACGGGCTTTTTACCGCTGGAGACGGTGTCGGAGCTTCGGGTCATAAATTCTCATCCGGTTCTTATACCGAGGGAAGAATGGCCGCAAAATCTGCAGTGAGGTTTATATTAGACGATTCAGGTTATACACCGACTGTTCACACTGACAATAAAACCCTTGCCGAAGAAATTTACGGTCCGATGATTACATTTGAAAAATTTAAGGATTATTCTACCGAGCCAAATGTTAATCCAAACTATATTAAGCCAAGACTTTATTTGTTTAGATTAAATAAACTTATGGATGAATATGTTGCAGGCACTTCAACATTTTACAGAACAAGCGAGGCAAGCCTTTTAAGAGGATTAGACCTTTTAAACAGGCTTAAAGCAGATGCTCCAAAACTTGCAGCAGCCAATTTACATGAGTTGATGAGGGCATGGGAAAACTATCACAGGTCTGTTGTCGGAGAACTTCATTTAAGACATGTTTTATTTAGACAGGAAACAAGATACCCAGGTTTCTATTACAGAATGGACTATCCTAAATTGGACGAACAAAACTGGAAGGTCTTTGTTAATTCTAAACTTAATAAGGCAACGGGACAACCTGACGTATTCAAAAAGCCTTATGTGGAATTAGTTCCAAAAAATTAAGAATTTAAGGTAATTTGATTGCTATAATACTCTAAAAGTTCCCCTCTCCTTGCGGGAGGGGAACTTAGCGCATCTGATATGCCTGAGGGTACTCCCCCCGCCTGTGCCTTAGGCGTGCGAAGTCAAGATGCATGCGTGGGACGAAGTTCCCTGGAAACATTTAAGGGGAGGGGAATATAATTAAATCTTATGGTAATTAATCAAATAGCAATGGAGATTTAAAGTTGAACGAGTCAAATAATGATAATGAAAATCCGGTTCTTATAATAGGCGGAGGCCATAGCGGTGTTTCAGCCGCACTTGAAATTACCGAGGCATCCGATAAAAAAGTATATATTATCGAGAAGAGACCTTATTTGGGTGGAAGGGTTTTGCAGATGTATAAGTATTTTCCGAAGTTGTGTCCGCCATTTTGCGGATTCGAGATAAATACTAAGCGCATTAAGTCATCTGCGGAGGGAAATATAAATTTTTTTGTTTCTTCCACCGTTGAAGAAATTGATAAGGAAAAAAATGGAACAGGATATATAGTTAAAATAAGGCAAAAACCGCAGTTTATAAATGATAATTGTACGATATGCGGAGAATGCGCTCGTGTTTGTCCCGAGGATAGACCAAACGAGTTTAATTATGATATGGATACGACAAAAGCCATATATCTTTCCAACATATCTGCATTTCCGTTAAAATTTACGGTGGACGAAAAGTATTGTCAATTTTCATCTTGCAAAAAATGTGAAGAGGCTTGCAAATATAATGCAATTAATCTTAATGCAAGTGAAAATGTTTTTGAACTTAAAGTTTCTACAATAGTTTTTGCTTCCGGCTGGAAGCCATATAACATTGAAAAATTGGAAAATTTGGGCTTTGGTAAATTTAAAAATGTTATTACAAATGTTATGATGGAAAGGCTGGCATCCGATAACGGTCCAACAAAGGGCAAAATATTAAGACCGTCCGATAATAAGGAGGTTAATAATGTTGCCTTTATCCAGTGTGCAGGCTCCAGGAACGAAAATCATCTTCCTTATTGCTCTGCCGTCTGTTGCATGGCATCCTTAAAACAGGCTCTTTACTTACGGGAAAAGAATCCTTCTTCAAGCCCAACGATTTTTTACATCGATTTAAGAACACCAGGAAGATACGAAAATTTTCTTAATAAAGCTACTTGCGATAAAAATATTAAGTTTAACAAAGGTGTGGTAGGAAAAATTTCGGAAGAAACATCATCAAATGATCTTATATTTGATGTTGAAGATATGCTTTCAGGAAAAAAAATGAAAGTTAAGGCTGAAATGGTTGTTTTGGCAGTTGGAATGGTCCCAAATATTAAAGATGATTTACAGGACATAAAAATAAGCGAAGGTTTAAATATAGATATTGATGAAAACGGCTTTATATTTAAGCAGGACGGGTTAAACGGCATTTTTTCGGCAGGCGTTTCAAAATTTCCTTTAGATGTTTATGCGTCCGGTCAATCCGCAACATCCTCGGCACTTTCCGTTCTTCAATACAGTTATAGAAAGGGCAATGGATAGGCTTGTTTACGATTATTTTAAGGGTTAGGGCATTTAGGGCTATGTAGATATATATTTTGGCCTGTTCGGCTAAAAAGAGCGAAAAGATTTATTTGTAAAGAGGGGTAACATAATAATGGATAACAATGTAGGGGTTTATATCTGTTCGGGATGCGATATAGGAAAAAGTCTTAATATCGAAAGGCTAATAAATACCGCTAAAGATTCTTATAAACCTCAAGTTTGTATGGGCAGCGAATTTCTTTGCGGAGAAGAGGGTATTAACCTTATAAAAAAAGATATAAACGAAAAGTCAATTAATAAGATAGTTATAGCGGCATGTTCTATGAGGGCAAAGCAGGATGTGTTTAATTTTGACCCGTTAACAATCCATACCGAAAGAGTTAATCTTCGAGAACATGTTATCTGGGTAAGTCCCCCAAATGATAATAATACGCAGCTTCTTGCCGAAGACTATATTGGAATGGGTATTGCCAGAGCTAAGAAGGCATCTTTTCCCGAGCCTCTTATTCAAAATTTAAATAAAACCGTTTTAGTTGTTGGAGGGGGTGTTACAGGGCTTAATTCTGCAATAAATTCTGCAAAAGCGGGTTATAATGTTGTTTTGGTTGAAAAAAAATCTAACCTGGGCGGTTTTCCTTATTCAAAATATAAAAAATGGGAGACCAATCCCCCTTTTGATAAAAATATTTATATAAAAAATGGCTTGGATGAACTCATAGATGGGGTTGAAAATTCTAAAAATATCAAAATTTATAAGAATTCAAAAATAAGATCTATTTCCGGTGCTCCGGGAAGATTTAACGCAGAAATAGAATCCGCAGACGAAAGCAATAAAATAGGTATTATAAATGAGAACATCGGTGCCATTATAGTTGCAACAGGATGGAAACCGTACGATGCAAAAAATTTAGACTATTTAGGTTATGGTTTAACCCCTGATATTTTGACCAATGTGGAGCTTGAAGAACTTTACTCGGATTTATATCAGGACGGTAAAAATGAAAATTTTATCATAAAGAGAAAATCTAACGGTGAAAGTGTTAAGTCTATTGCCTTTATACAATGCGCCGGTTCCAGAGATGAAAATCATTTGCCTTATTGTTCAACCGTTTGCTGTATGTCATCGCTTAAGGAGGCTGCCTTATTTAGAAAAAATAATCCTGATGCAAATGTATATATAATTTATAAAGATATTAGAACACCGGGTGAATATGAGAATTTTTACAGGAAGATGCAGAATGATGAAGGTTTGTTTATGATAAAGGGTGTTATTTCGGATGTATCTTTTGATAAAGGCAATAATATTATCAACCTTAAGGTAAAAGATACCCTTTTTGGCGGAGATATCGATTTAGATGTCGATATGTTAGTTTTAGCATCAGGGATGGTTCCAAATTCAGGCGACTTTATAACCGATCCGGAAATAAAATTGGAGTTAAATAACGATAGCACGGCTAATGGCGCATCATGCGCGGCAACAGCCACGAGCGCATCGATTTCACCAAATAAAAGCGGAATACTTAATCTTACATATAGACAGGGTAAAGAAATGCCTGACCTGATTTACGGATTCCCCGATTCTAATTTTATCTGTTTTCCTTATGAATCGAGAAGAACGGGAATATACCCTGCAGGTTCCGTGAGAGCGCCGATGGATGCCGTTTTTTCCGTTGACGATGCAAAAGGGGCGACTCTAAAAGCAATTCAATGTATCGAACAGACTTCAAGGGGCAGGGCAGTTCACCCTCGCTCAAACGACATGACTTACCCGTTTTTTGACCTACCCAGGTGTACGCAGTGTAAAAGATGCACCGAAGAGTGTCCATTTGGGGCAATAGACGAGGATGAAAAAGGCACCCCAAAGCCCAATCCGGAAAGGTGTAGAAGATGCGGCGTCTGTATGGGCGCATGCCCTGTCAGAATTATATCTTTTAAGAATTATTCTCCCGATATTATAGGTTCTATGATAAAAAGTATTTATGTTCCGGAAGACCCGACCGATGAAAATTATAGAATATTGGTATTCGCCTGTGAAAACGATGCATATCCGGCACTTGATATATTGGGCATTAATAAGATAAATTTATCGTCAAACATTCGGGTTATACCTGTCAGGTGTCTTGGCTCCATTAATAATGTTTGGTATGCCGATGCGCTCTCGAAGGGTATAGACGGAATATTGTTATTAGGTTGTAAATATGGAGACGATTATCAGTGCCATTTCGTAAAGGGCTCCGAACTTGCATCTTATAGACTGGTAAATCTTCAGGAAACTCTGACAAGGCTTGTTTTAGAGGCTGAAAGAGTTAGACAGATTCAGCTTGAATTTTCGGACTATATGAAACTGCCCGAAATTGTGAGCGATTTTGTTGATAAGATAAAATCACTTGGGCCTAATCCATATAAAGGTTTTTAATAGGAGGTTAAATTGGAAAATACTAAAATAAAGACCGACAATGAACTGGTAAGCTATATAAAAAATATAGGTGAAAGCAATTTTAAGAAATGTTTCCAGTGCGGTACCTGTTCCGCTGTCTGTCCATTATCAACGGAAGACAGACCATTTCCCAGAAAGGAGATGATATTATCAGGTTGGGGATTAAAGGAACAATTAGTCGGCGATTTGAACCCTTGGCTATGTTATTACTGCGGTGAGTGTTCCAAAAATTGTCCAAGAAAAGCAGAGCCGGGGGAATTGATGATGTCGCTTCGCCGCTTTCTAATAAGCGCTTATGACTGGACCGGAATTTCTAAACTTTTATATAAGTCCAAATATGCCGAATATATTGCCTTATTTATCGTAGCGCTCATCGTATTTATTGAATGGACCATACTTTTTGGTTTATCCCCGGCGAGCGGGGTTTCGTTAAATCAGTTAGTATCCCCCGAAAAAATAGACTATTTCTTTGATTGGCCGATGACCGTATTTCTTGCGGTTATTCTTACATCCTTTATATACAATATGTATAATAAAACCGTTTTAAGCGATAAGAGTGTGAAAATTCCTATAAAACTTTATTTCACGGAAGCATGGTCGCTCATTTTTAATTTTTTTACGCAGTATAGGTATGCAAAATGCGATGACGGCAAGGAACCTTTCTATAAAAAACTTATGGACGGAAAGTATAATTTCTGGCTAACGCATCTTTTTCTTATGATAAGTTATGTTGCTTTATTTGTGGGAATCGTCTTCTTTTTAGATTGGTTTCAAAAAGAAAACAGCCTTCCTGTCCTTCATATAGTCTTATTTGATTATTTTGCCAGCATAGGGCTTATGTTTGGCACTATTTATTTTGTGATTAAAAGGCTTACCAAAAAGATAGAAAGAAGCAAGTTTTCCCATCACACCGACTGGATGTTTATAATACTGCTATTTTTAACAGGTCTTACCGGAATTATATTGCGTGTTGCCATAGTATATAAGTATCCTGTTCCATGGATGTTTTATTTATATTTGATTCATTTGTTAATTTTATTCCCGATGTTAGTAATAGAGGTGCCATTTTCTAAATGGTCGCATTTAGCATACAGGCCTATGGGAATTTATTTTGCAAATTTAAAAGAGAAGGCTAAAAACATGGAAAGCGCGGGAATTGATTAATTTATATAGCCATTTGTTTAATTTTAAACTCATTAAATTTTAATTAGGGGGTTGGTTATGAATGTCTTCTATGGCGCTATGATTTTCGGGATTATTGCTGGTATAGTAGCGGTTATATACAGCATATCTATTACTATATGGGCGTTAAAACATGAAGAAGGTTCAGAAAGGATGAAGCAAATTGCCAAAGCAATTCAAGAAGGGGCAACGGCTTTTCTTAACAGGCAGTATAGAACTGTGGCTATTGTCGGGATAATTATTTTCGCGTTGATACTTATAGGAGGAATATGGATACCGCAGTTCGGAATCTTAACGGCATCGGGTTTTTTGTTGGGAGCTATCTTATCTGCCCTTGCAGGTTATTTAGGAATGTTTAATGCGGTAAGGGCAAATGTAAGGACAGCACAAATAGCCCACAAAGGTCTTAAGCCTGCGTTACAGTTTGCCTTTAAAGGTGGTTCAGTTACAGGACTCATGGTCTTGGGTCTTGGAGTTTTAGGAATATCACTCTTTTCGCTTATAACATATTCTATAACAGGCACTATTGGCGGGGTTGTAAATTCGTTAATAGGTTTTGCTTTTGGATGCAGTCTTATAAGTGTGTTCGCAAGGTTAGGCGGCGGTATTTATACTAAAGCGGCGGATGTCGGCGCAGACCTTGTCGGTAAGGTTGAGGCGGGAATACCCGAAGACGACCCTAGAAATCCCGCGGTTATAGCTGACCAGGTTGGAGATAATGTAGGGGATTGCGCAGGTATGGCAGCAGATGTTTTCGAAACTTTTGCCGTGACAATAATCGCATCAATGCTTTTAGCTTTTTCAATTTTTCAAAATTATGGCAGTCACGAATTAATGAAGGCTATTTTATATCCTCTCTTACTTGGTGGCATTGCCGTATTTACCTCAATAATAGGTGTTTTTTTCGTAAGTGCTCCTACAAAAGAAAAGATTATGCAGGGTCTATATAAGGGATTGTTTGCGACAGGTATAATTTCCGCAATATTTTATTACTTTTTTACTGTGAATTTTATGAAAGGCGTGGGTCAATATTCACCCCTTGACTATTTTTATTCGGCAATTGTAGGACTTGTTTTAACGGCACTGATAATAGTTATTACCGATTATTTTACATCCACAAGTTTTTCTCCTGTCAAGACGATTGCTAAGGCATCAACCACAGGACATGCAACAAATATTATAGCGGGGCTTGCCGTCGGTCAAATATCCACGGCGCTTCCTGTTATTGCAATTGTCTTTGCTATTCTTCTTTCCTATCATTTTGCCGGTTTTTACGGAGTTGCGATTGCCGCCTCCAGTATGCTTTCTATGGCTGGGATGGTAATAGCGGTAGATTCGTTTGGTCCCATTACCGATAATGCGGGCGGCATTGCTGAAATGAGCGAACTTCCCGGCGATGTGAGAGAAACCACCGATGCTCTTGATGCCGTGGGCAATACTACAAAAGCGGTAACCAAGGGTTATGCAATCGGTTCGGCTGCCCTTGCCGCAATCGTGCTTTTTAGCGAATATGCGAGATTAATAGAAAAAGGTGCTGTACATTTTTCATTTTCGATTTCACAGCCTGGGGTTCTGGTAGGGCTTTTCTTAGGCGCCATGCTCCCATATCTTTTTGCATCGCTTGCTATGAAAGCGGTGGGAAAGGCTGCCGGCGACATAGTCGTCGAGGTTAGAAGACAGTTTAAAGAAATTCCCGGAATTATGGAGGGGACAGGAAAACCCGAGTATGGCAAATGTGTCGATATAGTTACGAAATCCTCGCTTAGGCAGATGATTTTACCCGCATTTATACCAATTGCAGCCCCTATAGTTTTTGGTTTAACGCTTGGTCCGCAGGTATTAGGCGGATTATTATTAGGAACTATCATATCGGGGCTTTTTGTTGCTATCTCTATGACAAGCGGCGGAGCGGCATGGGATAATGCAAAAAAACTTATAGAAAAAGGTTTATATGGCGGGAAAGGCAGCGAGGCTCATAAAGCAGCCGTAACAGGCGATACGGTGGGTGATCCTTCTAAAGATACAGCTGGACCTGCTATAAACCCTATGATAAAAGTTGTAAACATTTTTACTATCTTAATAATCCCGATAGTTTTAATATTATGGCATTAATCTAAACAGGGATTACGGATTTAAGGAGTCAGGTCTCAACATTTAACGGGGTGGAGAGAATGTTGAAACGAGTGTTAAATATTAAAACATGACTCCAGTTTGTCAAAAGGGTGGGTTCAAATCACCACCCTTTTTATTTTTACTGATTTGTTTCGGCGGTTTTATTCAAGTTTGTGTCAATTGTTTGTGGAGCAATGTTTTTAACCTTTTTACTGTATATAAAAACTCCGATTGTAAGTAATATATTAGTGGTTATGATTACCAAAAAAGCATATTCGGGAAATGTAGATGTTCCTGGGATTCCGGCGTTTAAAGGCATATAAGCCATAATAGCGGTTGCCAAAGCCCTTCCAATCATCGAGAGCATAAAGAACCGTTCCTCTTTCGAGGTGAGCGGCGCATCTTTTATCTTTTTATTGTTCCCCAATTTAAAAGCTATCCATACCGCAATATAGCGGGATAAAATAATCAGGACAATTATTATAAAAAATCTATCAAAAAACTCCCAATTTAAATTTGCCAGCTCTACCACAACGCCCAAAAATACAAAAA